>JBEIQF010000341.1:0-3579 GCA_040376635.1 Halobacteriovoraceae bacterium | reverse complement strand
GCCACACCAGGGCATCTTCAGTAAATACTTCACGGGATACAATATCTTTACTCATGAGAAAATTATAGATTATCATCTACTCATGTGCCAGCTCTTAGGAATGAACTGTAACGTTCCCACCGACATTTGTTTTTCCTTCACCGGCTTTCAGGCCCGCGGAGGTCTTACGGATCATCACACGGATGGCTGGGGAATTTCATTTTTCGAAGGTAAAGGCGTTCGTCAGTTCTTAGATCCCAACGCTTCCGCCCACTCGCCTGTCGCAGACTTCATTCGTACATATCCGATTAAATCAAAAAACGTAATCGCACATATCCGTAAGGCTACTCAAGGCGAAACAAAACTTGAGAACACTCATCCATTCGTGCGTGAGATGTGGGGACTTTACTGGTCGTTCGCCCATAACGGAGATTTGAAAAATTTCTCACCTATACTAGATGGAAGATTCCGTCCGGTTGGTACGACTGATTCTGAAAATGCCTTTTGTTATATCCTTCAGGAGCTTCAGAAAACTTTTGGTGAAACAAAACCAGAGATGAAAGAGCTTGGAGAAAAGCTTCACGCACTTACTCTGCACTTAGCTTCGTTCGGAAATTTCAATTTCCTTCTCTCAAACGGTGAGTTCATGATGGCGCATTGTTCAACGAGACTCGCGAGCATCGTCAGGAAAGCTCCATTCACAATTGCTCACTTGAAAGACCAGGACGTAGCAGTTGATTTTGGTTCGGTCACAACTTCAAAAGATCGCGTGGCCGTGATTGCCACGAATCCACTGACTGAAAATGAGACATGGACGATTCATGATCCAGGCACACTACTTATGTTTGCTGAAGGTGAAATTGTTTCCCAGTACAAGACTGTACCGGGAACTTTACTCTGCGATCCTACGCTTTAAGACTCTCATCCATAAATCCCAGAAACTTTTTCATCAATGTGTTGTTGATGTAGTTTGATTCCTGAACCAGGTACAACTGGTTATGAAGGATGCCGGATTGGTTTGTGACAATCTGAAGTTCTTTGGCGAGTTGATCTGAAAGGAGACTTTTGGGAATAACACCAAGACCTAATCCTTCTCTTAAACCTGCCACCATCGTCTCGACGTTATCGATAATATGATAATCTGAAATCTTCACCTGACGTTTATAATGAAGCTTATACCATCTCTGGATCAAAGGCAGCGATCTTGAATAATCCAGATGCGGAAGATCCTTCAGCGTTTTGATAGAGCTCAATTCTTTCTCATTCTCTTTCGAGAATGTTTTTGAACAAACCATAACGAGTTCTTCTTTAAACACTTCCCTCGTTGCAATTTTATTGTGTGCTTCAGGCGGAATCGCATCATCAGTGATCGCAAAATCCATTTCAAAGTTTGTGATCTGATCAACCAGGCGTTTAGTTTCCGCGATCGTGAGATGAAAACGCACGCGTGGAAACTCTTTCTGGAACTTTTTAATCATGGGGATGAAGACTGATTTTGAAAAGTTAAGCGGGAGCCCAACCCGGATCTCACCTTCCACCGTTTTACCGGTTAACCGTGACTTATCCTGAAACTCTGAAAGGTCCCATAAGAAGCGCTCAAAGAGCTCCTGAAGCGAACGGCCTTCCTCAGTAAGGATATATTTTTTGCCGGCCCTGAAAAACAGGTGAGAACCTATCTCTTCTTCGAGTTTTTTGATGGATTGGTAGACCGCCGAAGAGGTCAAATTCAAGGACTTGGCCCCCTCCTGGAGACCCCCATTTTGGGCCACGGCCTGAAAACACTTCAATTTATTGAGATCGATATTATTTAGTGCCATTAAAGATCATATTTAACATGTTTATTTTGATTTTAAAGTGGTCTTGAACTAATTTCCTGCCATCTTACAAAACCTTGAAAAGGAACTTAACAATGAAAGCTCTTATCACTCTTATCGCTATGATCTGCATGCACTCAGCAATGGCATCTGAATACACAGAACTTCAAAAGGGTGACATGAACCTTTCTCAGGCAACAGCTAAAATCACAAACGTTCGCGAAATCTGCCCTTCAATCCCGGGCCGCATGCGTTGTATGGCCATCGGTTCTGTTGTAACGGTTAAAGTTACGCTTCAGGGTTGTCTTGATAATTTCGGAGGATACTTTTCTAAGTTCGAGCACATCGATGGAAAGGGTGTGATCTACTTCGGCGCAATCAACATCTTCAATAAAGCTTCTATGACTGCACGTTGTGTAGCTCAGCCGTTCAAACTGGTTGAACTACATGTTCCATTTGAAGGCGAAATTGAATTAGTGAATATGGACTTTACTGGATCGTCTAAACAGTAATTTTCCTCCCAGAGAATAGGCCCTGAATAGGGCCTATTTTTTTATCTGCTGCTACTGAACGATCGTCGCTTTAATGTCTTTTTTCATCACGTATTGACCGTTAAATCTCACCGAAGACACTGCACCCATATTCTGAGCTCCGTTAAAGTCTACAGAATCAATTTCACGCTTGAGGATCGCTTCATTCTCTGTCACAAGGATCTGAACCTTAGAGAATGGAATGGCATTGATATGGCCTGAAACTTCGCCCATCAGGACTCTCATACCCTGCATCTCGACTTCCATCAGGTTGATGCCTTTCTCCTTCAGGAGAGCTTCAAGCTGTGAGCGTGTGAGCGCTTGAGAAGTAAGTGAAGTAAGTAGCACAAGAAGAGCTATTAACGTTTTCATTGAAGATCTCCAGGGATTTGTTCAGAAAGCATTGTTTCTGCAAGATTGATTGTTAGGTATGGGATTGAACCGAGGTTCTTTGGATCATTCATAATGGCGTTCATTTTCATCACGCACTCTCTCTGGAGCGCCTTGATCTCTTTGATCGCATCGGCCGTCAGGGCTTCACTCATGCTGAACATAGTGTTGAGTCCCTGAGACATTGTTTCAGGCTTATAAAAACCCACTAGTGCAGGCAGGTGCTCTTTTACGATTGTGATATCAAGAGAGAAGTTTTTCTCTTTTGCGTGTAGGCGCTCACCCTCTTCGATCAAAAGTCCTTTTGATTTCATCTCTTCCACTTTTTTAGCACCGAATGAGCCGAATGATTCTACAACTGTCATGAGGTCTGTCCCGTTATGGTTGGCCGCAAGCTTGTAGATCAAGTACTTCGTCTGGTCGCGAAGTTCAAGATTCAGATTAACGCTGTAAGTATTCTTTTGACCGGCAAAAACGAAATTACCGAAATGTTTTTTCAGGAATTCCGAGATTGAAGGTTCAACTTTTTCGATGAGAGTAGAGAGATTTTTTTCGCGAAGAATGTAAGAAACAAGATTCAGTACTGAGTGAGGAGCAATTTCATTTTTCTGCTGTCCACTTGCCAGACGACGAAGAGACGTTACCGGAACATTTGATCTCTGTGCGAGAGCATTCAATGTAAGTTGAGGATTCTTACTCATGTAGAGAGCAATCATATTTTGCAAACTTTGTATGAGTTCATTTTCTTCGCAAACCTGCATTGAACCTCCTTTACTATTTCTAGCAAAGGAGGTTTCACGTTGATAACAACGCTTTTGTATTGATAGATTTTAGAAGGTTACTGATTTCATTCTGACACCAAGTTG
>JBEIQF010000474.1:0-2093 GCA_040376635.1 Halobacteriovoraceae bacterium | reverse complement strand
ACGATGATCTGGCGGGTTTGAGTCGCTTTTGTTTCTCTGAGATAAATGATGAGTTCAATTCGATCGAGTAGGGCCGTCATGCGTTCGAGTGAATAGATGAGGGCAACCGACACACCACTTGTTTCGATGTCTATTTTTACTTTTTCAAGGTCTTCTCTGCACGCTTTCAATGTCTGCAGGATCACGCTTGATTGCATTTCTCTTCGGTTTAAGAGCATATTGAGCTTCAGGAAGTTTGATTCGATGATGTCTTTGTTCTCGATCTTGCTTCTGATGTCACGGCTTATACCAAGGGCGGCCACCTGAGAGCCGAGAATGATCAAAGCTTCGTTCTGATCCTGGATAATTCCGTCAGTTGTGATTTCGTATTTTTCCAGGAATTCATTGAAGAGAGGAAGAATGGTTTCAAACGAGTGCTCCATCCATTCTGAGTCTTCGGTTTGATTAAAGACGATTTTGAAGATATCGACGATATCATTTTCTGAGTAAGCGTAAGGAATGAGCGATTGAGTGACCCTGCCGGAGAGTTCAGAGAAAAAGCCTGTGTTCTCTGAGATGCCAGTGAGGCAGTAGAGTTTAACTGCAGAGCCTCGGCGCATGAGACGTTTTAAATTTTCGGCGAGATATTTTGCCTCTTCCGGATTTCTCTCGAGAAATTGCATGAAAAACTTGAAGCGGATATTCCTCGACTGGATGTAATCAGGAACTTCAGAATCGGCCTGTACTTTGGCAGGGAGGCGAATCCATTCCATGATGTTACGAAGGGCAGTGATTCTTCTTTTGAGTGTGAACTCAGGATTAAGTTCTTTCAGAAGCGTAATGAGGTCGGAGCGATTAAGATCGGGTGCTAATGCCGATCTTAATCGCTGAACAACTTTTAACATTAAGTATTTTCTTTCACGACAAAGTTACAGATTTTACCTGGAACATAAATCTCTTTCACGATCGTGCCTTGAAGGTACTTCGCTACTTTTTCATCCGCTTTGATAACTGCCATAAGAGCGTCTTTTGAGATGTCAGCATCAACTTCAAATGTGCCACGAGTTTTACCATTCACCTGAACGGCTACAGTGATGAATGCATCTTTTGCAAGCTCAGCATTGAATTGCGGCCATTTTGCGAATGCAATCGATTCCTTGTGACCAAGGAAGTTCCAAAGTTCTTCACCTAGGTGAGGAGCGAATGGAGAAAGACAAAGAGCAAACAATTCAGCTGTGTGTTTTGTCACTTTGCCAGTCTTGTAAACGTGGTTTGTGAAAATCATCATCTGAGAGATCGCTGTGTTGAAGCGCATATTATCGATGTCTTCAGTCGTCTTCTTGATGAGCTTATGAAGTTCTTTGATGTTTGAAGAGTCTTCAGTGCCTTCAGAGATATAGTGATCTTTTTCCATGAAGAATCTGTGTACACGTTGAAGGAATGTGTAACAACCTTTCACGCCATTGGCGTTCCATGGTTTCACTTTCTCAAGTGGGCCCATGAACATTTCATAAAGACGGAGAGTATCGGCCCCGAATTCTTTTACAACTGAGTCTGGGTTCACAACGTTACCGCGTGACTTCGACATCTTCTCGCCATCTTCGCCAAGGATCATTCCCTGGTTCACGAGCTTGTGGAATGGTTCCTTTGTTGAAACAAGTCCAAGGTCGAAAAGAACTTTGTGCCAGAAGCGTGAGTAGAGAAGGTGAAGAACAGCGTGCTCAGCACCACCGACGTATAGATCTACCGGCATCCAGTAGTTTTCAATTTTAGAGTCCCATGGTTTTGCCGGATTCTTCGGATCGCAGAAACGAAGGTAGTACCAGCATGAACCTGCCCACTGAGGCATTGTGTTTGTTTCACGACGAGCTTTCTTGCCAGTCTTAGGATCAACAACGTTTACCCAGTTTTCGATTGTTGCGAGTGGAGATTCACCTGTTCCAGCTGGTTCATATTTTTCAACTGGTGGAAGTGCAACCGGAAGTTCATCAGCATCTAAGCAGCGAACTGTGCCGTCTTCGAATTTAAGAATCGGGAATGGTTCACCCCAGTAGCGCTGACGTGAGAAGAGCCAGTCACGAAGCTTGTAATTGATTTTTTTGTTACCGAGTTTT
>JBEIQF010000097.1:0-10532 GCA_040376635.1 Halobacteriovoraceae bacterium | reverse complement strand
GGTGGAACAAAAATCACGATTCAATTCTCTCCAACTTCTCAAAGATATCAGTGGGAAGAATCAGTGAATGGCCTTATCGCTGCTCATGTGAAGAAAGCTACAAAATCAGTCAAAGGTCTTTTCTTTGTTTTCTCTGACCAGAACCTGGCGGATGTCATGCAGAAGAGAAGTGAAGCTGGCGCAGAAATTGGCGTGATCATCGAGCCAAAGTTTGCTTTCAGAGAATATTCTGAAGCACTCGATATGCTCGGCCTTGAGATGTACTCTCAAAAATGTACTTTTGAAAATAACAACAATCCATGGAAGACTCCTGCTAAAGAAGTAGGGATGTCGAGCCTTCCAAGCGGCGACGTTCTCCACCATAAATTTGCGGTTGTAGATAATAAGACTGTGATCGTGGGATCTCAGAACTGGTCGGATGCAGCAAATTTCATCAATGATGAAACTCTCATCGTCATCCAGGATGCGAAAATCTCCGAGCAGTATACACAGGAATATAACCGAATTAAAAAATCTGCTAAGCTCGGTGCTCCTGCTTGGGTTAAGTCTCAAATCAAGGCCAATGAACAATCATGCCGTGATCAGGGTCGCTATTAGTTCTAGAGGATTCTTTCCCTAATCCGTAAAGTTTCAGATATACTTTAAGCTCTGGAAACTTATGGAAGGAGTTCCTCGTGAGCCGTGAAAGATCCAAAGGGATTGTCGGGATTTTTATCCTTGTGACAGTTCTATTTTTTATTTTTATCGTTTTTGCTTTCTACACTGTATCCCAACTCAAAGATGCTAACACTATGGGCGAAGGCCTGATGGATAAGGCGAAGAATTCGCCGATCGCCGTTATTAGTATTGAAAATGAGATTATGGAATCCCGTAAGATCGTTGAGATGCTTCTTGCTGCTGAAGAAGAAAAAGAAATCAAAGCTATCATTCTTCGAATCGATTCTCCGGGCGGCGCTGTAGCTCCGACTCAGGAAATTTATGAAGAGGTGAGACGCATTGATAAGAAAAAACCTATCTATGCTTCATTCGGTACAGTGGCGGCTTCTGGTGGTTACTACATCGGTTCAGCTTGCAGAAAAATCTGGGCAAACGCAGGGACACTCACTGGTTCAATCGGTGTGATCATGCAGATGGCGGATCTCTCTGAGCTTTTCAAGTGGGCGAAGTATAAGCCTGAGACAATCAAGGCCGGTCTTTACAAAGATATCGGTAATCCAGGGCGACCGATGACTGATGCTGAAAGAATGTATCTCACAGATCTTCTTGCTGGCACTCATAAGCAATTCAAAGACGATATTTCAGCAGTCAGAGAGAAGCGTCTCAAAAAACCAATTGATGAATTAGCACAAGGTCAGATTTTCCACGGGAAAGAAGCTAAGGATGTCGGACTTGTTGATGAAGTCGGAAGTCTCTGGCAGGCAGGACGTGCGATTCATAAAGAACTCAAGCTTAAAGGTGAGTTCAGTCTTAGATACTTAAAACCATCAAAGAAGAAGTTCTCTCTTTCTGAAATACTCCAGGAAACAGAAGACACTCTCTCTTACCTGAAAGGTAAAGTTGAAACTAAGACCGCTCCTGCTTACAAATTTCAGATGTAAGGAATCGAAGTGGATTACGCGTTTCTTCTAAATTGGGGAAAGGATCACGCACTGACAGTTGTTGCAGTGGTGATCACTCTCGTTCTCATTTATCACTATGTTATTGAACGTGATAAGGCCGTTAAGCTTTCAAAAAAATATCGTAACAGTATTTTTGAAGCTCAATCCCGTATCTTCTTAAACGCGACCCAATACCTCATCGAAGGTAATAAAGATCTCGCGATTAAAGAGTTCCTGAATGCCGTTGATCTTAATCGAGAAACGATTGATACCTATTTTGCTCTTGGAGGTCTCTTCCGTTCCAACGGTGAGATTGAGAAAGCCATTTCGATTCACCGCTCTCTGATCGCACGTGAAAGTATTTCTGAATCAACTCGTCTTCAGGCCTTGAAAGAACTCGCTCTTGATTTTGATAAGGGCGGCTTCATTGATAAAGCGATCGAGACGTATAAAGACGTTCTGAAAATCAACCGTGATCAACAGGATGTGATTCACTCTCTTTGTCGGATCTATGAAGATATCGAAGACTGGGATCAGGCGTATAACTACCGCATTATGCTCTCGAAAGTAGGGCAGGAAAACCAGTCGGAGACGATTTCACACATTCTTGTTCAGAAAGCGAAAGCTCTTTTTGATAAAGGTCAGTTCAAGGCGTGTGCTGAAGAACTTGAAGATGCTTTCCGGTTCGCTCCTTCAGTGTCTGCAAAAATTCTTCGTCTTCGTTTATACCTTGTTCTTGGCAACATGGAGAACGCTAACGGTGTTCTTCTTGAGCTTCTGAAAGAACATCCGATGTATGCGACTTTCATCTTTGTGTCGCTTGATCAGTTCAACCCCAAGCTTCCTCAGAAAGATGAATACAAAGAAAGACTGAACCAACTGAAGACTTACTTCCTTGGTATCAAAGATATTGATCTCATGAGTTCGCCGTCAGTTGTCCTTTCAAAAATTCGTTTGTTGAAAGATCTTCAGAAGACGACGGATGCTTTCAACCTTCTTGATGACTGGATGAAAAATCATGGTCACTCGGATGTTCTGAAAGTGGAATACATCAAGATCCTGATCGAAGTAGGTAAAACGGAAGAGGCGTTGTCTCACACGAAATCTCTCCTGAATAATCTTCACAGCTCGCTCACAAGACACTACTGCTCTCAGTGCGGATATAACTCGGATGAAATCTTCTGGAGATGTCCTCAATGTCATAACTGGGAAACGATCCAGTTCAGGTGGAAGGTCTAAAAATGTGGTGGCTTCTTCTTCTCCCATCATTACTCTTTGCTGATACTGTAGCTACGGATGAGAAAGTTGTAGGCGTCTTTTATTTCAGACCTATGTTTGGTCACGTTCACCAGTCTGCCGTTCGTACTTCACCAAGCCTCACAACCATTCAGTGCTCTCATCCTGTGAAAGTGATAGAGAGCTCAAAAGTTTCTGCGGGTGCTGAGTGGTATTACGTTGAAGTTGCTGATTACCGCGGCTTCATCATGAAGCAGTTTTTAGAAGAAAAAAGACCTGAATGTTTTCAGGGAAAATATCCTAAGTTCTTTGATGCTTTCAATCTTGATCTGGCCGAACTTTATTACTGGGGCCGCCTGAACGATCACTACGTTCAAGGCGAAACGAGAGTGAAGTAATGAAAGCATTATTATTTTTCCTTATGACCACTTCGCTTTTTGCTCAGACTGGAAAACTTCAGGATGAGAAAGAACTCGAAGTCGTGAACTTCAACAGTATTAAAAAAGTTCTCCAGCAGGATGGACTCTCTGAAGCTGCAAAGAAAAAAGAAAAACAAGTCATCATCCTGAAAAAAGAGCAGAGTAAGATTGAGATGAATCGTTATCTTTATCCTACTGAATCTGAGCTTTGGGGTTTTATCTCTGAATACTGGCTGATCAAGAATGCTCAAATCCTGAACTGGGATTTCGAGAAGCCTGACTATGGTCTTGAGAAAAGCTTTTCATCGACGATGGAAAAACTTGGTTTCTATCAGAAGAAATACAAAATCCTTCTCGTGAACAACCCGACGATCGTGCGTGCTGGAATTCCAGGTGATAACGAGTTCATTCTTCTCTTATCAGTCCCTTTTATCAGATCACTGGATTTATCGAAGCTTGAGATATCTTTGTTATTATTTGAAGATTTTCTTCGTTTAGAGCAGGGGTACTTCAAAAAGAATGTGGCGACTGAAAAGTTTCATAAGCTTTCCGGAACAAATTTTCAGGGACAAAAACCTGATGTTGCGATGGTTGAAGAGATGCTTAAAAACTACTCTAACCAGATTAATCAGAAGGGTTTCACCTTTCAGCAGCAGTTTGAGATCACAAAAAAAATGGATGCGTACCTGAAGTCGAGTCCGGAGCTTTGGAATGTTTATTTCCGTCTCCTCGGGAAAATCGACAGGTTCATCAAAGTTAATATCCAGTACAAAGATTACGTCCGGCTTTATCCTTCTCCTGAAATGCAGGTTAAGTGGCTTAGTCCGGAAGACAAAGTTCTCTGATGTTTGGCGGAATTCTTTTTAAGAACATCAAATACTACGGCGCTTATCAGCTCCTGTATGTCGTGATCTTCATTCTTTTAAGTTCCATCGGCGCCTTCTTTCACTTCCTTCTGAATCACGAGATCAGCATCGTTGAATCGTGGCTTCACAACAATCATTGGGAAATCCTGATCATCGCCAAATTGTTCTCGCTTTTCCTCATCAATCGATGGTTCAAGGTGAGACTCTATGAATTGAAATCCATTCGTGAACTGGTACGAGAACTCGTGAACTGGCCTGAACCGAAGGCGATTGTTATCTCTTTCTTTTTGCTCGTCAGTTATTTGTCCCTGGGTGGAACTGTTTATACCGGACAGAATCTTGGCTATTGGTACTATCACTTCACTTCATTTCTCGGATTATTTTTATATTTCGGCATCGAGTTTATCGTTATTGCTTATTTAGATGATGTCCTGAATCAGAAAGAGCAGCCTTCCTTTACCTGGCTCTCAGTATTTTACACAGCGATTTTTACTCTTGGCTTCCGTCTCAGTGTTCCTGATTACTACGGACTTTTACCGTATGTGATTCTCTGCTTCTCTTCTCTTATGTATCTCAGCGGAAAATCTTTCAAGAGTTGGAGTAATGTAGTTTGTTTTTTAGTCGTGTTTGTTGCCCCTATGGGCTCTCTCTTCGGAATGGATCCAGTGTGGGGTGACGATTTTTCTCCTTTCAGAGTGAAATCGAAGCTCGGTCTCCCTTTTCTAGCAGTAATTTGGATGGTATCTTTTTGCTATTACAAATACCGTGATCAAATTATTTTGGGAGCACGCAAGCTCCTCCGCTAGAGGTCAAACATGCATGAAATGAATATTTGGCAGATTCTTATGGATTCTGGCCTGGTCGTTAAATTTGTTCTTCTTCTTCTCGTTCTCGCTTCTGTTCTTTCATGGACAATCATCTGGCAGAAGTACAAAGAGCTCAAAGCTGTTACAGACGCTAATGAGAAATTCAATGAGTTCTTCAGAAAGAGCAATTCCATTACAGATATTCACCGCGAAGCAACTGAGAATCACGATTCAACGATGAGCCTTATGTTCAAGCGTGGTTTCGAAGAACTCAATAAGACTTCAGAGAAATTGAATCATACAGGTAAGGGAAACCTCGCTGCGCATTTTTCAACTCACGGTTTTCAATCTTTAGAGCGTGCACTTAAAGCTGGTTACAATACTGCGAATGAGAAGATGGACCTTCGTGTTTCTCTTCTTGCAACGATTGGTTCAATCACTCCGTTCGTCGGACTTTTCGGAACAGTGTGGGGAATCATCAACGCGTTTTCTGGTCTCTCGCAAGGCGGAGGAAGTATTGAAGCCGTTGCTCCTGGTATCGCGGAAGCACTTGTAGCTACGGCCGTGGGTCTTGCGGCTGCTATTCCTGCAGTTGTATTCTACAACTTATTCAACAACCAGATTTCCCGAATCAATTCTCAGATGGAATCGTTCTCTCAGGATTTCCTTAACCTGATTGAAAGAACAATTCTTATCAAGAAGGGCGAGTAAGTCATGGGAATGAACATGGGCTCTGGAAAGAAAGGCCCGGTTTCAGAAATCAACGTAACTCCACTCGTGGACGTCATGCTGGTTCTACTTGTTATCTTTATGGTAACAGCACCGATGCTTTTTTCCGGCATTAACTTAAAACTTCCGAAGACTCAGAAAGTGAATAACGTGGGACTTCGTCCTGAACTTGTTGTTCTTTCTATTACAGAGAACGAGCAGTTCTACCTTGGTAAGGCCGCCATCTCTCAGAAAGATCTTGTTCCATCGATCCTGAAACTTTTTAAATCGAATAATACAGACGTCGTTTATCTTCGTGCTGACTATAACCTTCGCTATGAGAAAGTAGCGAAGACGATTGCTGCTCTCAAGAAAGCTGGTGTGAGTAACATCGCTCTTGTGACAGAAGTGGAGAAAGGTAAATAGTGTCATCTCAAACTATCGATCGTGATTTCGCAAAAAATTTTGGTATCTCCCTTGGAGTACACCTGATCTTTGCACTTATCGCTTTTGCTGGTGGTGAAATCCTCACGAAAGTTTTTCCTAACGGTGACGTAGAAATCATCCGTTCTTCCGTACGTGTTGACGTTGTCGGTATGCCGAAATTTACCATTCAAGAATTGAAGAAAATGGAAGCGCAGCCTCTGGTTGAAAAAGAACCTGAAGTGGCAAAAGGCGTGAAAGAAGAAACAACTCCTGAAACAGAAGACGTTATTAAAAAAGACGATCTTGTCATCCAGGAGCAAGGGAAAAAGAAAGCAAGTTTCCTCAACATCCTGAAGGATGCTTCAAGCCAGAAAGTCACGGCCACTAAAGTAGAGAAGAAAGGTGCCAAGACTGGTACGGGTAATAAGAATCTTGATTCCCTGATCATCGAAGGAAACCGTCTTTCTAAAGGTTCAGCTCTCGTTGGTGATTATACTGATGAACAGAATTCTGAATTCTCAGCTTATGTTCAGAGTATTCCCGGAGTGATCAAACCGTTCTGGAGACTTCCTGATTTCTTATTACAAAAAGAACTTCGTTGTCGTATCAAAATTTATATCTCACCTGAAGGAAGATTGCTGAAAGCTGAGATCAACGAATCTTCCGGCGACGGAGAGTTCGATGCCCGAGCTATGTCCGCGGTGAAAAGTGTCAGCAGTTTCCCTAAACCATCTCCTGAAGTTGGAGCTCGTCTCACAAGTTCAGGCATTATCTTAGGATTCCCTCTATGAAAATGTTCATCACTCTTATCTCTCTTGTTTTCTCTCTCTCTGTTTTTGCACAGGATGCAGTGATTGCAGTAGGGAAGGCAGAATTAGATAAAGATAAACTTGTTATCGATGATTCAGAACTTGTGAACCTGACAGGTGATCAGAAACGTGTGGCCGCTGAACTCATGGACATCGTGAAGAACGATTTCATTTTCTATAAGCATAAATTCAATGCTGTTGATTATTCAGATAAAGGTAAGAACTCTTTCTCAAACGCTGACGTAGAGAAGTGGAACGCTGGTGGTATTACTTATTTCATTGCTTCAAAAATTGAAAACGGCCCTGGCTCAAATGTTGATGCTAGTTTCAGAGTGTGGTCTGTGCTTACGAAAAAAGAACTTCTGAACAAGAAATTCAAGGTTAGTAAGGATTCTGTGAGATCAACCGCTCACCAGGTGGCCGATGCGCTTTATCGCTCAATCACTGGCAAAGGCTCTATCTTCAATTCGAAAATCTTCTTCGTATCGGACAGAACATCAGGCAAAGACATTGATAAAGAACTCTATATCATGGACTTTGATGGTCGCCGTGTTGATAAGCTCACAAACTTCAATTCAGTTGTGATCTCGCCATCCATTTCTCCTGATAACTCAAAAATCATGTTCTCTCTCATCGCTCCTAAAAAAGAGATTTCTCGCTCGAAAGTGAGAACGATCAAGAATATCGATCTGAAAGTGATGGACCTTCGTACAAAACAAGTCACAACCGTTTCTGATCGTCCGGGAATTAACTCTGGTGCGATCTTCGGTGCTAACAGCGATATCATCTACCTCACACTTTCATTCAGTGGTAACGCTGATATCTATGAGATGAATACAAACTCTGGAAAAATGAGAAAGATCACAAGTCACTATGGTGATGATGTGGATCCTTCGCTGACAAAAGACGGAAGTCTCATGACATTCCTTTCGAACCGTCCAGGTCGCGCTCACATCTACACAATGAATCCATCTGATACTGAGAAGGATGTTAAGCGTATTTCGTTCGTGGGCCAGTTCAACGCTACTCCGCGCTTCTCTCCGGATGGTAAAGAGATCGCTTTCACGTCTTGGGTAGATAATGGTTTCGATCTCTATAGAATCGGCTCTGATGGCAATAACTTGGTCAGATTGACGAAGGACTTCGGATCTAATGAGGAGCCTAGCTACTCACCAGACGGCGAATTCATTATTTTTACTAGTAAAAGGATCATCAACCGCCGTAAGGCCGTCCAAGATATCTACATAATGAATAGAGAAGGTGAAGTTTTGGGCCAATTAACCCAAGAATTCGGCCGCTGCTTCAGTCCTCAGTGGACTAACTAGTCGAAAATACTAGAAAACTTGAAGAAATTTTAAACACCGCACCAAAATAGTCTTGTAAATATTTCAGGCAGCCTGTAATATCTCCCCTATAACGCACTGAGTAATTTTTAATCAAATTAGTTTCAAAAGTGTAAAGGGGATCAACATGAAAACAGCATCTAACCTAAACGAACTAGCTACTCTTTCGACAGTACTTCTTTCAAATCTTGATGAAGTAGTATTCTTCTCAAAGCTTTCTGGTTTCGTTCAAGACGTTATGCAAGAGCATAAAGTTCTGGGTTTTGAATGCCTAAATGATGGTTCAACTCGCCTTATCGCTGAAAACGGCCACGCTCTATCAACTGCAAAAGTACTTAATAAAGGTCAGGGCCTTTCTGGATACGTAGCTCGTATGAAAAGAGCTTACTACTCTAACTCTGTAAAACGTGATCCTATCGCTTCAACTGGTCACCGTGATGAAGCTGTAGAAGCTGAACTTTGTATGCCAATCATGGTTGAAGGTTCTGTTATCGGTACAATCAACGTTCAATCTACTAAGAAAGATCGTAACTTCGGTGAAGCTGAAATGGTTGTTATTAACGACATCCTTTCTCAACTTGCTTCTCCAATTCGTAATATGCACCTCTACCTCATGGCGAAGAATCTTAACCGTGAGCTACAAACTAAAATCGAAGCAAAAGAAAAAGAGCTTTCTAACCGTGTTGAAATCCAGGTAACGAAAGGTCTTGAAGATAACTCTCAGATGATTGGTCTTTCAAAAAACTTCCTTGAAATCGTACAGATGGCGAAGAAAATCGCTGGTCAGGATTTCCCGGTTCTTCTTGAAGGTAACCACGGTGTTGGTAAGAAGATTCTTGGTAAGAAAATTCACTCTTGGTCTGGTCGCAAAGGCGGCGTAGTAGTAGCTTCTTGTTCAGCAATGAATGAAGCTCAGCTTGATCGCGAAATCTTCGGCTCTAAAGGCCTTATGGTTCAGGCGAACGGCGGAACACTCATCATCGACGATATCGGTAACACAACTCACCACATCCAGACTAAGCTTCTTAGAGCTTTAGTTGCTGGCGAAATGATCACTGTTGATACTGAAGAGAAAATCGCTCTTAACGTAAGATTGATTGCTACTTCAAAAGTATGTCTTAAAAACTTAGTTGAATCTGGTTCTTTCAAAGAAGATCTTTACTACAGACTTAACACTGTAGCTCTTAAGATCCCTTCTCTTAAAGAGCGTCACGACGATATCAAGGTTATGGCAGAACACTTCCTTAACCACGGTAAGTCTGAGAAGAAAGTTCTAACTTCTGGTGCAATTGAAAAACTAACTTCATACTTCTGGCCAGGTAACGGTCACGAACTTAAGAACATCATGGAGCGCACATATATCCTGACTGACGGTCAATATATCGAAGCTTCTCACCTTCCTGAGTTCGCTGTAGAAGTAAAAGTTGAAAAAGTAGAAGTTAAAGCGTCATACCAGGAATTCACACTGTTTGACCTTGAGAAGAAGCACATCATTGACACACTAGACCACCTTGGCGGTAACAAGACTCGTGCTGCTAAAGCTCTTGGAATCACAGTGAAGACGCTTTATAACAAGCTTCACTCATACGGCCTTATCGAAGCTCGTGAACAATAAGATTTGAAGAGTTAAGACTAAAAAAGTAAAATAGTAAGACTAGGAGCAACTATATGTCTAAATCACCTGTACTACTTGATGGAAAAGTTGGCGACACAGCACCTCAAGAAGTAATGACAATCAAAAACTTCCGCTCAAACGGAGATATCGAGAACTTCTACCGTTACATCCATGACAATGGTCTTCGTCGCGAAGCTTTCATGTTGATGGAATACGCAATCTCGAAAGTTGCTAAAGCTAAAAAAGGCAAGCGCGCTAAGACTCTTCAGTAAAAAATTTAAAATTTCTAATAGAGGTCCCAATGATTGGGACCTCTTTTTTTTTTCAGAGCTAGAACATGGATGTATCAAAAACAAAAATCGTCTTCGATCCTCTTTACGGCTTTATCCACTTAACAAATTTAGAATGGGAAATTATCCACACGCCGTTTTACCAGCGTCTTCGTTGGATTAAGCAGCTTGGATTCACGTTCTATACTTTCCCCGGTGCTGAACACTCACGCTACGGTCACTCGATTGGAGTGATGTTCAATGCTCATAAGATTCTTCAAAGGTTAGGGAAGGGAGTTCCTGAGGCCGATCTCTTTAACGACAATATCCAGTCTCCACAGAAAGCATTTCATCAAAGTATCCGTCTTGCAGCTCTTCTGCATGACCTTGGTACATTTATGTTCTCTCATACAACTGAGATGGCCTACATCCGTTTC
>JBEIQF010000069.1:0-12122 GCA_040376635.1 Halobacteriovoraceae bacterium | reverse complement strand
TCTTTTGGGCCACATGGTGCGCACCTTGTAAGCTTGAAATGAATCGTCTTTCAAAATCAGTGAAAGAAGGGGAGATCCCTCCGGGTGCCATCGTTGCCATAAATCCCTTTGAATCAAAAGAAACGATAGCAAGTTTCCTAAAAGAGAATTCATTCCCATTCACTTTCATTGAAGACAAAGGATTATCTCAGCAGTTGAATGTGAACAGAACGCCAACGACTCTGTTTATTGAAAATAATAAAGTGTTAAGTGTATCTAGTGGTTTAAGTCTTATAGGAATCTGGAGAGCTGAAAGTTTTCTGTAAACGAATTACTTTCTTGCATCACAAATAATGAATTTTGAATTTGTGGCAATGATACTGGAATTCCCGAAAAGTTTTTTCAATTTTACCTGATAACAAAGGTGAGAGTTACCAATGACTCTAAGTGTTCCAGCAGTTTTGAGTGAGTCGTAAGCATCCTGAAACATCTGCCAGGCGATGAAATCACCAATCGTATTTCCCTGATGGAATGGGGGATTGCAGAGAACCAGATCCAGGGAGTTCTTCGGCTGACCTTCAAAACAGTTTGTCCAAAAGTATGAGGCGTCATCTTGAAAATGATTCTGATAATTTGTTTTGGCACTTTCTATTGCCATCGCTGAATCATCACTGAAAAAAATCCTTGCATTAGGATTCTGCATTTTCGCTTTTATGCCAATGATCCCGTTGGCGCATCCCAGGTCCAGGATATTTTTAAATTCACCACGAGGAATGTGCTCGAGGAAAAATCTTGTCCCGATGTCGAGTTTATCCCGGCTGAAAAGATTCGAGTTATTAACGAATGGGACATCAAACGATTCGATTTTTACATTTAATGGGTAAGGTGATTGAACATTCGTTTTTTCAAAGTCCGCAAAAACAAGTCGTGCTTTTTTTTGAGCAAGGCTTGTCGACGTTTTTCCTATGTACTTATTCAAAAGATCAAAACTTGTTGGGGCAAGATGTTTAACCATCGAACCACAGATCACTTTTGACTGAGCATGAAGGTGTTGAGTCAGATGGCAGAGGATATCCTCAAAGAAAGACATATTCTTTGGGATTTGAATGAGTACGAAATCGTATTCACCTTGAAGGTCATTCAAATTATTGATCGGCTGAATTCTTTGCTGACTGTTCTGACGAATCCCCATCATGCTGACGTAGGAGTCAGTATAAGTCGTACAATCAAAACCTTCTAAACCGCAACTGAGGGCCCCGAATTGATCATTGATGATCAGGATCCTCTTGGCCGAAAGTTCCAACTGCTTCATATGCTGGAGAATCAATTCATCAGCACTGTCCCAGCCCTGCAAGGTTTCATTTTTCCTTACAGGATATCGTTTGATTTCAGTAATCGGTTTAGGGTTCATTTCCCTGTAAGATTGCAATTTTTAGAGCAGATCGTCAATGTCCGGGGTCTAATCAATCTTTTCGCGAATAGCATAAACGATAGAATTAAGATCCTGAAGAATGTCATGACCATCAAGAGAATCATTCTGCTTCAAGCGCTGAACTTGTTTTCTGGATTTGAACTGCATTTTTGCCCAGACATCAATTTCATTTGAAAAATCAATTCCAAGCTTCTTGGGTTTAGAATACTTCACATTTCGCGCATCAACTTTAGCTACGCTTACGACTTTTGAATCTTTGCTCACGGTAGTCCTGATTGTTGAAGGGAGTACCTGGACTATACTCGTGATCATTCAGTTTCAGTAATATACATTGGTCTATTGTGCTCTATCGTTAAGATAACGGTGGCTTGAATACATCTGAGGGGCTAAAATTCATGAGGTGAATAAGACTATTTTTAAAATCTCCAAAATGGATTGTCCGTCCGAGGAGCGCATCATTCGCATGCGGCTAGAGGAAGTTCAGGGAATTAAGAATCTTGATTTTAATATTCCGGAGAGGGAATTATCCGTTATTCATGAAGGCAGTCCTGATAACATACTAGAGTCACTGATGCCCCTGAATTTTGATACTTCAATCAAATCAACGATCCAGACCGAATCAATTGATGTTGATGATACATCGAACGCCAATGATGAATCATATCTTCTAAAAAATCTCTTCGCAATCAACGCCATCATGTTTCTCTTCGAACTGATTTTTGGTCTTGTCGCCGAATCGATAGGACTGATATCGGATTCTTTTGATATGCTGGCCGATTCAGGGGTGTATCTCATTAGCCTTTATGCAGTAGGAAAAACCATTCAAGTTAAGAAGAAATCAGCTCTCACAAATGGCATTTTTCAAATCATCATTGGTATTGGCATTTTACTGGAAACAGTCAGAAGATTTATCTATAGTTCAGATCCTGAACCTTCCTACATGATTGCAGTTTCTTTGATCGCATTAGTTGCCAACGTTTATTGCATGGTTCTCTTATCTAAGCACAAAAATGGCGAAGTACATTTGAAGGCCAGTTATATCTGTTCTTCGACTGATGTCATGGCGAACATGGGTGTGATCATTGCTGGAGTTCTGGTCTTCCTCCTGGGATCACCATACCCAGATCTTGCTATTGGCCTTATCGTGACTGGAATTGTGATGAGAGGTGCGTTCTCTATCCTTCAGCTTGCTAAATGATTCTTACTAACAAAAGTGGTTAATGATGAAAAACATCATGTTTCTTTGTACTGGTAATTCATGTCGCTCCCAGATGGCAGAGGGCTTCTGTCGAAAGTACTGGGGAGATAAGTTTAACGTATATTCCGCCGGTACAAAGAAACATGGAATGAATGAGCGGGCGATGAAGGTCATGAAAGAGGCCGGAGTTGATATCTCATCTCATTATTCAAAGACTGTAGAAGAACTTCCAAAAGTGACTTTTGATTTTGTGATCACTGTTTGTGATGCTGCTAAAGAAACATGTCCTTACTTTCCTGGTGGTGAAGTTATTCATGTAGGCTTTCAGGATCCTCCTGCCCTTACTAAAGCGATGACGGATGAGGATGAGATCCTCAATGTTTATAGAAGAGTAAGGGACGAGATTGAGGAAGCTATTAAGACGCTACCCAGGACTTTAGGCCATAAAATATAAAGATTTCCCGATACAAAGCTCATATAATTTCCTATGAATGAGGAAAGGATTATATGACTTTCAAAGACCTGAATCTGAATGCGGCCCTCTTAGATAATATCACCAAGGCCGGATACTCTTTGCCTACTGATATTCAGTCTCAGGCCATTCCTTCTCTTCTTTCGGGAAAAGATGTCCTTGGGATTGCTCAGACTGGTACCGGTAAGACTGCTGCCTTTTGCCTTCCTATCATCAATAAAATGATCACTCATCCATTAAAGAGATCTGCAGGATTACCTCGAGTGTTGATCATAGCTCCTACTCGTGAACTTTGTTCACAGATCAATGAGAGTATTGGAGTTTACGCTAAAGACCTCGATGTAAAATCCGTAGCAATCTTTGGTGGAGTAGGACAAAAAGACCAGACAACGGCCCTGAAGAATGGTGTGGATATTGTGGTCGCAACACCGGGGAGACTTCTTGATCTTCTGGAGCAAAGGCTTCTTCGTATTTCATCAATTGAGATTTTTGTTCTTGATGAAGCTGACCGCATGCTTGATATGGGATTCTTTGATGATATCAAGGAAATCATTCATCGCATTCCCGGTTCAAGGCAAACGATGCTGTTCTCTGCAACAATGCCGGGAGATATTTCTCAACTTGCTAATGGGCTATTAAAAAATCCCGTGAGAGTTCAGGTTACTCCACCTTCAACGACTGTTGAAAAAATTGATCAGAAGATTATTTTCTGCAGAAAACCCCATAAGTTCCAATTATTGAAGAAAATCCTCAAAGAAGAAAAAGGTCAGACTTTGGTGTTCACTACATCTAAGGTTAATGCCGATTTCGTGGTGGAGTATCTTCTGCAGAATCGTATTCCTACGGGGGCCATTCACGCAGATAAGAAGCAGGCCGATCGTGAAAGGCATCTTGCTAATTTTAAGGATAAAGCTATTCGCGTTTTGGTTGCATCTGATATTGCTTCACGAGGAATTGATATTGATGATGTTGCTCTCGTTGTCAATTTTGATCTTCCCTTGAATGCCGAAACTTATGTTCATCGAATTGGAAGAACAGGAAGAGCAGGGAATTCAGGTAAAGCAATTTCATTCTGTGATGAAACGGAAATGAAACTTTTTGATAAAATCAAAATGAATGTAAGAGATGATATACCGACTGAGAAATTTGAAGGAAAGTTCGAAGAACTAAAACTCAAAGCTCCCATCGCGAAAAAGATTACTCCCCCTACACCCGGTAAGAATCAGGAGAAAACTGCTTATCTTGATCATTCGAAGCGACAGAAACCAGTCGAAGAAGGTCAAAAGAAGCGTGTTCACCCGGGATTTAAGAAAACCAGCAAGAAGAAAAGATAATGATGAACGATCTTCATAAACTTAAAACCTACACAATGCCTTTCGGAAAATACAAAGGCTATCCACTAATCGACCTACCAGAACCTTACGTAGTCTGGTTTCACACAAATGGTTTTCCTGAAGGTGAGCTTGGTAAGCTCCTCGGACTTCTTTACGAGATTAAACTGAATGGATTAGAGCATCTTGTTACGGCACTCGATAATTGAGTTTTAGACTTCTCGCTTGAGATAGATCATCTCTACACACATCTCAACTTCTCCTACCATTAAATATGTTGAGGAGGGTTTATGAACACAACAAATTCAAAAAAGCTTGTGGCAGAACTAATCGGAACTGCCTGGCTCGTATTAGGCGGATGTGGTTCAGCAGTACTTGCGGCCGCATTTCCTGAAGTCGGCATCGGGCTCCACGGAGTTTCTCTTGCTTTTGGTCTTACCGTTGTCACGATGGCCTATACCATTGGACCAATCTCTGGTTGCCACCTGAATCCCGCAGTCACCATAGGGTTGGCAGTCGCAGGTAAGCATCCCAAGAACGAAATTCTGCCTTATGTGCTTGCTCAAATTGCCGGAGGTATTATCGGTGCAGGAATTCTTTACTTAATTGCTACCGGAAAAGCGGATCCAAATATAGGTGCACTGGCCTCCAATGGTTACGGAGAGCATTCACCAGGAAACTATACTTTATTGGCAGGGATGCTTACCGAGATTGTTGCTACGATGTTCTTCTTATTCGTTATTCTCGGAGCTACTGACAAACTCGCTCCTTCGGGCTTTGCTCCGCTGGCGATCGGTCTTTGCCTGACACTTATTCACTTATTTACTATTCCCATTACGAACACTTCAGTGAATCCTGCACGCAGTATAGGGCCTGCGATATTTTATGGAGGATGGGCCTTAGAGCAACTCTGGATGTTTATCATTGCACCCACAATAGGTGCAGGTATTGGAGCGACTCTTTATAAATTTGTCTTCAGTGATAAGAGAATTCAGAATACGAGCAAAGTGCCGGTTGAAAAAATCATTCACCCACCAGGAAGTCTTGGTCAGGGCGTTTAAAAAAGAAAGGCCATCTTAGGATGGCCATTTCTATTTTTAGTATTCACATTTGGATTTCATCTTCTCAAGTTCTTCTTTAGTGTAGTCAGGATATTTAGTCTCGAGTGCCTCAATAGGCTTACGGCACGTATCGCGTTTCAGGAGTTGTTTATCTCCATAATCCATCTGGTTTTTCTTTTCATCCTTTTTTGATTCCTCAGAATTCGCCAGAGCATTAAAAGACATAAAGAGAGACAGGATAATAAGTGTTTTCATTTATTCCTTATGAGTTGCAGTAAGCTAGAACTAATTTTGTCGTTTCTTTGGCCAGTGTTTCTTCTGAAATGCTTTCATCTTTTCTGAACACAATTGTTTCAACCATTCCACCCAGGGCCGCTACGATTGTATAAGCTTTAAGGTTTGTTTCTTCGTTGTAATCAGCATCCCTTAGGACCTTCTCCACGAAAGCCACAAGACTTTCTCGTGCGTGAATGATCGATTGCAGGCGTTCAGTTGCAAAGGTACTGGTAAGAATGATCCTTAAAGCGACTTTGCCATTTCTCATGGCACCCGCTATTTCATGAACCAGTGTTTCAATAATGTCCTCAAAAGGCTGGTCTTTTATTTCCAGATATTTTTTTTCAAGGATCTGAAGATGAAGATCTGCTTCACGTTGAATAAGAGCTTCAACGAGATTTTCTTTATTCGGGAAATGTTTTGAGAGAGTTGAAATACCCATGCCAGCTAGCTCAGTCGCTTTCTGAGTGCCAAGTTCAATAACTGAGTTAACAAGTTCTTTAGAGATAAGTCCCATTGCAATGTCCTTAGGTGATTTACCTCATTTTAACCAAACGTCCCTTGAAATACAAACAGGACAAAAGGAACATTGTCTCTATGAAAAAGACTTATCAAGGGTCTTGTCACTGCAAGGCCATCCAATTCGAATGTGACCTCGATTTTGAAGCTGAAGCTTCAAGAAAATGTAATTGCACTTACTGCTTTAAGACTCATTACTGGAAGGCGTTTGCTAAAGGAAACGATTTCAGATTATTGAAAGGTGAGTGGCACTTACATGATTACATTCCTGAGCACTCCAACTGGCCTACCGGAAACATTCACCATTTCTCCTGTTCTTCTTGTGGTTGTAATCCATTCTCAAAAGGCTTTCTCAAAGAGTTCGGAGGGTGGTTCCACGCTGTAAACGTGACATGTTTTGACAATGTGAGTGAGGAAGAATTTTCCCGGATACCTGTTCAATATGAGGATGGGGTTCATGATAGATATGAAACCCCACCAGAATTCACTAATTATCTCTGATCTTCCTAAAAGTTCCGCAAGCGATGGGTAGTGTTTTATCAACGGAAGTTCCCTGAACAAGTACAACTTTACCCTCAAGAATAAGCTTTTCATTCTTTTCAAGTTTGATGATGTTGTCGTCAGGATTTGTATCCGGACTTTTCAGGTCTTTCATCATGTTTGAATACTTTGCTTCTTTTTCATAAAAATATGATCCATACATATCACCTACAGGATAAATATTCATACCTCCCATCTGGGAATTGATATCTCCGTCGAGCGGGATGATGATATTTTTCACAACGAATGCAGCTTCATTGATATCAATAGTTCCATCAAAATTCGTATCATCTCTTTCATCAGGACATCTTCCGGTATAGATGTTTTGCATATGCCAGGTTTCAGGAGTTCCTGCGAACAGTCGTGAGAAGACATACAATTTATCTTCAATCTTATTGAAGGTCGTACTCCCCGAGATTGTTCCATTAAAATGTCCATTAAGGGTCTGGAATTTAGCGAGATATATTTCTTCAGCATAAGTATTGAAACTAATCGCAAAGATGATGAAGATGACTAAATATCTCATTGTAATTCTCCGGCGTAATCCATTTGAAAGGCCTCTTTGTAGGCAATTTCCAGATCAGGTATCGCAAAATCATTTTTTTGAACACCCCAGACTTCAAGCATTTCCAGATCGAGAGGTTGGTGGATATACATAGGAGCTTTCAGGATGTAACAATTTTCTGAGTAGGGATAATCAGCATACTCTGAATACTTTTTGATTTCTGGACACTCCAGATCACCTGAAACAAACTTACCAATCCACCAGTCGATACCTCTCGGCGCAGTGATATATCTTGGATCCACGACTTTCTCAGTCTTGCCTCCCAACCATTCATCTACAATCAACATAGGGGCCACATGAAACCACCAGCCGAAATTATGTTCGCGGATATATTTTCTTGAGAAGAACAGAAATATTTTTTGTGATTTTACCTTATGATTTTTCCAGAGTTCATAGGCCCAGACATGAGCGCGGTTAAAACATTGTGTCTCTCCACGACTGATGCGACTTTGGTTAAAATAATATTTGGCATCTCTTCCACTCCTCACAATGGTAGGATTATATGGTTCAGGAAGAGATAAATCGGGGTCAGCATCTTTCTCATCCACGATCTGCATATCAAGAATGCGATGACTTTTATCTAGTTTAAATTTCCAGTTAGTCTTTTTGTCTAATCCAATGAGTAGTGATTTGTTCTGAATTCTTGTGACGTGGCCAGACTCCAGAAAGATGAGAGTGTCTTCGCCGTTGTTTCCGTAATCGATATCGTGAATGCGTGTGATGAGTTCTGTGTTTGCCATGACTGGAAGGGAACACAGGAGCAGGAACATTTGTATTAAAAACATAGATGACCTCAGTAACAGAATGGTGAATAGGCCACGCTATATTGGTAGAAGTGAAAAAAAATGAATACGTGATACTGGTCAATGAGAGCGGGTCGTAAATAAAATCTTTACACTTTCCTAGAGAAATCTATAAGAGGTTAATCTTAAGAAATCTTGCGTTCCCCTCTGAAAGTGGCCCTGATTGCTGAAAGTATTAAAATGTCTTTTCTCTGTGATTCACAGAATTATCTCTCACTGATATAAGACAGGCCAAATGAGATTAAGTTTCCTGCCGACATTCAAATTCAGCATTCTTCATCACCTTGTAGGCCTGGTGTTGATTGCTATCATCCCTGTCATGTTATTCGCTTCCGGTTTGATGTTTTATCTCGCTCAACAACGCGCTCAGACTCTTGAAAACAATATTCTTGGTACGACCAAGGCCCTTGTTACAGCTGTAGATGAGAACATTGTATCAGTTGTAACAAGTCTTAAAATTCTTTCGGAGTCAGAAGGTTTTGAAGCAGACACAGTTCAATTCGTTCACAAGCGACTTCGTAAATTCGTAGAAAATCAGAAAGACTGGGATCACATTTCATTTGTTGATACTCGTGGTGTTCAGATTTTTAATACTTCTGTTCCATTTGGCAGAAAGCTTCCAAGAATGATTTCAAAAGATTATTTCCGCTTGATGATGAAAACAGGTGAGCCTGTGATTTCAGGATTCAGACCAGGCGAAAAAGTCATCACTGTATCAGTGCCAGTTAAGAGAGAAGGAATCATTCTTTACTCTCTGGTTGGTTCTATAAAATTGGATGCGTTCACTAAACTTTTAAAGACTCAATCATTGCCGAAAAACTGGACTGCGGCCATTCTCGATGGAGATATGAATTATGTCGCTCATTCCAGAAATCCGGAACTTTTCACGGGTAAAAAGGCTTCACCAGTATTTATTGAGAAAGCCAAAGAGAAAGGTGCCTATGGGTTCAGCTATAAAAATGATCAAGGAGAAGAGACCTTCGGAGCAATAGCCAATTCCAAAGCTACAGATTGGAAAATTATCCTGAGAATCCCGGATGATGGACACCTGTTCACATCATGGAAAACGATAATGTACATAATCATTGGTGGATCATTTCTGGTTTTCCTTTCGTTATTGATTGCTATCTTCATTGCAAGAAAGATTACAAAGCCCCTGAGAGCACTTTCCCAGTCTGCTAAGGCACTAGGGCAGGGTGAGGATATCAGCGAGATCAAGACAAGTTTGAGTGAAGTTACTGAAGTTAATAATGCTCTACTTGCCGCTTCTATCGAACGTAAGAAGAATGAAGGGATCATGAATGATCTTTATAAAGAGGCGCAAGAAGCAGTGAGAATCCGCGATACATTCATGTCAGTTGCCTCTCACGAACTGAAAACTCCCATTACAACGATCAAGCTCCAGTTCCAGCTACTGAACCGTTTGATGACGAAGAAAGCGACCATCTCTCGCGAGGAACTAGAAAAGCCGATCAACCGCGTTGATAACGTTGTCAATCGGCTGAATGACCTGATCGATGATCTGCTTGATGTAAGCAGAATCAGTGCGGGGAAACTTACCTATCAACCTGAGCACGTTACTCTTGGACCGTTTACTCATGAGATCATCCAGAATCTCGAAGAAGAAGCCCTTAAAAAAGGTTCCGCCATTTATTTCCGTCAGGAAGGTCAGGTGTCTGGCGAATGGGATAAGCATCGCCTTGAACAAGTTCTTGTAAACCTGATTACGAATGCCATTAAATACGGAAACTCGAATCCTATCTTCGTCACAGTCAAAAGCGAAAATTCAAAAGCAGTCATTGAGGTAAAAGATCACGGGATGGGAATTTCAGAAACCAACCTACCGAAGATCTTTGACCGGTTTGAACGCGTCGGTAATCACAATGGCATCACAGGGCTTGGTTTAGGTCTATGGATCGTGAAAAAGATTCTGGAAGGCTTTAACGGCTCAATCAGTGTTGAGAGTAAGTCTGGTGAAGGTTCAACTTTCAGAGTCTATCTGCCAAACATCCATTCATCAGTTCAGAATAACAGTCTTATTTCCCATTACAAAGATTCTGTCATCTAGAGCATGCATGAGTGCTTCAGCAAGTGCGAGGCGTTCAGTATCTCTTCCTGCTTTTTTCATGTCATCTGCTGAGAATGAGTGATCCACTTGAATAGTCTTCTGAGAAATGATTGGTCCTTCATCAAGATCATCTGTCACAAAATGAGCAGTCGCTCCAATGATTTTAATTCCTCGCTCATAGGCCTGACGATAAGGATTGGCTCCAATAAAGGCCGGTAAGAACGAGTGATGGATATTGATAATTTTATTCGGATACTTCGAGACAAAATCAGGAGAAAGGATCCGCATAAATTTTGCGAGGATCAGATAATCAGGTAAGTGTTTTCTTGTAACTTCGTAGATTTCACTTTCAAATTCTTCTTTCGTCTTATTCTCATGATCAATGTGAATAAAATCGATTCCGAATTTCATCACAAGTTCTCTCAGGTCACGATGATTTGAGATGACACATTTAATATCAAGATTAAGTTCTGAGAAATAATTTCGTATCAGGATATCACTTAAGCAGTGGTGTTCTTTTGTCGCAAAAATAATGACGTCTTTCTTCTTCTTAGGATTGATGACGACATTAGCGTTATCGGGTAGCTGACTCGATATCCTGTCGCGCAGGATTTTCATATCTCCGTCGCCAGTGAATTCACATCGCATGTAGAAAGTGTTCGACGTGCGATCAACGTGTTCTTTCATTTCAATGATGTTGAGATCACACTCTGAAAGAGTTGTAGAAATCTTAGAAATAAGGCCTTTTTGATCGAGGCAATCGATGAGTAAAACGTGGCTCATGCACTTGAGTATAGATTGAAGAGGGCCATATCCAAAAATAATTTTATCAGAATATTATTTTCTAGGAAGAATGATGAGGAACTCTGATCCCTCGCCGAGAGCACTCTTGAGGCGGATTTCGCCGCCATGTGCTTTAATGATATTATTAGAAATGAAAAGTCCGAGCCCCATACCACTGACTTCGTTTTCTGAAATTGCTCTTTCGAACCTTTCAAAAACACGTTCTTGGTCTTCGGGTTTGATCCCGACTCCCTGGTCGCGTACAGCTAGCATGACTGTATGATCACTTCCGCTAACGTTAACGGAAATAGGTTTTTTGTTTCCATATCGGAGGGCATTCGTGAGCAAGTTCAGTAAAACTTGCTCAAGTCTGAATCGATCCCATGTGCCAATGAGGTTTTTTTCGGTGTCCACCGTGACAGTAACTCCGGCGTTTTCAGCAGCGACCATGAACTCATTTAAGATGCCCATGACCATCTCGCCTAGATCAAACTGTTCAATATGCATTGGAAGTTTGCCATGACTGATTCTGGATTCGTCGAGAATATTGTCTATGATGCGGGTAATTCTTGAAAGATGTTCTCTTTGTTTTTTGAGACCTAGTTCAATTTTTTCCGGTGAAAACTCTTCAGGATATTTATTCTTCAGATCCCATTCCATCACTTGAAGCTGCAATTCAAGACATGTAAGAGGAGTTCTTAATTCATGACTTGCGATCATAAAAAACTGATCTCTGGCCTTTGTCGCGCGTTCCAAAGCTTCCTGTTTGAGTTTTCTGTCTGTGATGTCATACACCACACCAGAAAATCTCACCGGGCTATGGCTTCCGGGCTCAAAAGTACAACGGCCACGGGACAGGACCCATTTCAACTTCCCGGGTTCAGGAATGATTCTGTATTCAAGTTCGTATACGCTACCGGTTTTGATTGCGTGATTGATTGAGAAATTCATGACATCGAGATCATCCGGGTGGACCTTGCTCTGTAGGATGGATCTCTGAAGTTGATGGCCATCAAGGGGGACGCACCATAGATCCAGCATTTCCTTGGAACAAGAGACGGTGTCGCTGGCGAGGTCAATATCCCATGTCCCCAT
>JBEIQF010000317.1:0-3934 GCA_040376635.1 Halobacteriovoraceae bacterium | reverse complement strand
GCTTCTTGAATGATTCTAAATGTGCTGATGAGAGACGTGCCTTTATCATTCTCAACTTTGTAGTAATAAAGCCCGGACGCCAACTCTGCTGAGACACCTGAAGCTCCAGAGACAGAAATCGGATTACTGAAATTTTGTTTTTTTGAAATGATAACCGTACTTTCTTCAGAAGGTTCCCAACTGAACACAACTGGCGTCGGAGAATTCACGACATATCGAATGGAGCTTTTCTCAGGCGAAAGCGTTTTATAATAAATCGCTTTCTTTAAAATCTTATCACCGGTTATCTCAAGAGCAGTCGATGAATCTAAACTTTCACTCACGCCCGCAGCTTCAACCTTCACTTCACCATTCAAAACTCCGATCTCACCCTTGTTGTCCTGGATGTTGATCTGGATGTCTGCGTTCTTACCGCTTACTAAATAATCTTCACCGTTCATCTGAACTTTAAGCGGCTTATCACCTTCAAGTTTGGCGCGGATAAAACCTTTCGATAAATCCATCGATTGCTCTTTTCCGGCCGAACGAAGTTTCACAAGTGAGTTTTCGCCGATCTCGAGAGCAGAACCTTCGTTGAAAACAACCTCAGCACTTGAATCTGAATCGGTGTAGATCAATTGATTTTCTGTGAGTTCATTTCCTGAAGATGCATCTCTCCAGTCGAGAGACATGGCACTCTTAGTTTTTACAACGGACAATGTGCTGGTGAGAGTTCCGAGTTTTAAACCAGAATTATTTTCATTTCCGGCAAAGAATAATTGATAAGAACTGATCAGTATCAGTAGCGCTCCAAGGGAGAGCAGGATTCTATCAACTCTTATAGATGTCATAAGAAAAATTTTACCCCTTCCAACTAGGTAAAAATAGGTAGGCTTAAATTACCCAACAGCTTGGATATAATAAAAAAATGCGACAAGTTAAATTTCCACTGAAGCTGAAGCTCCTGGCGTTGATGATCGTGCTCATTGCGGCCTCGCTGACTGTATTTGTCGGAATAGCATTGAAAACTTTTCGCGAAGACAAGAGTGCGTACATCTTCGAGACGATGCTTAACAAAGCAAGCTCAGAGCAGATCATTCTCTCTCAGAAGCTCGGTTCAGGTTCATTCAAGCTCGAGAACTCTGCCCTACGCTTTGGTGATCAGGATCCATCTGAGACGCTGAACCAGTCGATGGAAAATGAAACGACTTACGACATCAAAGTTGTAACTCCTGAGCAAAACAATTTTTACCAGTGGAAAGACAAGAAGCTCTCACCAGTAGAAGGCGAAGAGAAAGATGTTCTCTCTGCGATTACATCCAAGGGATTGAATCAGGCCGTGAAAGAAATCACGCTTGATGGGAAGAAGGTACTCTATGCTTACGACTATAATCCTTCTCAAAACTATGCGTACGTTGTGGCCCTTCCTCAGGAAAAAGCTTTCGCGGTAACGAAGTACCTTATCAACAAATCTCTGATGTATGGCGCTTTGATTCTTGGAGTAGCGATGCTCCTCTCTGTTCTCCTCGCTCGTCCACTTACAGCCCAGCTTGAAACTCTTTTTGGTATGACTCAGGAAATTGCGAAAGGAAACTTTGAGAAACGAGTGAAGATCGAAGGCTCTGATGAAGTCGGAGCACTTTCAGATTCAGTGAACGACATGGCCGACAAGATTGTCGTGTACATGAAAGAGATGCAGGAAAAAGCACGCTTAGAAAATGAAGTGATGGTTGCTCAATTAGTTCAATCTTCTTTTTTTCCAACGAATACAACATCAGATGAAGTTCTCTCTACTCATGGTCACTTCGAACCAGCTACTGAATGTGGTGGTGATTGGTGGGGCTATTTCGATCAGGGTGATTGGCGTGTGTTTTTCATTGCAGATGCCACTGGTCACGGTGTGCCTGCTGCCCTTCTCACAGCGACGATCAATTGTTGTAAAACGAGCCTTGGGTTTATCGTTGAAACAAGACCAGAAATTCTTGGCCAGCCCAATGAAATTCTCCGCTATATGAATCAGGCCGTTTGTGGTGCCGGAAAAGAGATCCAGGTGACATGTTTTGTTGCCAGCTTCAACAAAAAGACCCGAGAATTCATCTATTCTAACTCTTCTCAAACCCCACCTCTCCTCTGGAGCGGTAATAAGACGGACTTAACAAAAGATGATTTCCGACCACTTATCGAGGCCAATGGTCCGAGGTTAGGTCAAAAGCTTGATTCGAAATTTGACTCTCATTCGGTCACTCTCCAGGGTCATGATACAATCTTCTTCTACACAGACGGGCTTACTGAAGCTGAGAACACCGAGGGAAGCGCCTTCGGTCAACGACGTCTGATCAAATCTCTGGCCCAACATGGAACGGGGTCACCGATGTCAATTATCGAAGGAGTGATTGGAGACTTCCGGGTCTTCACTTCAGCACAACCACTTAATGACGATTTAACGGCCGTATCAATGAAGGTAATAGCATGAATGCTCATGTCGCTGTCTATGCCAAAGATCCGAAGGTTTTTGAGAATATCAAAGCCGCTGCTGATTCATCTAATTTCATCATCGAGAATGCTCCTCCGCTTCAGGACTTCCTGAAAGACGCATTCGTTGTTGTCGATGCCGACACTTACTTAAAAAAGAAAGAAGACTTCGATGATGTGAATAAGAACTATCTTTATGTTCTTTCAGAAGGCTCAGACGAAGAGAATATGAAAATGGTGGAAGGCCATGGGCTTTATCACCTCGTTGGGATGAACGAAGCCATTTATGCGGCTGAGATTATCAATCACCTGAAAAAGACTTTTGATAAGAAGATCTGGGGTCTCAAATCATACGTAGATGACTCTGGTGAAGTTAAAATTCTTTCACTATCAGATTCAAAGCATACTAATGAAATGATCCAGGAAGCTCTTGGGCATTTTGATTTCAACGACTACTTCTCATCCCCTATTGAATACATCCAGGTGATGGCGAACGAACTTATCTCGAATTCTCTTTATAAAGGTCCGAATAAAAAACGTTCGGAGCAAGGCCTTGAAGCCCTTGACCGAAAATCTCCGGTTTTCCTTAAAGGCTCGGACCTCGTGCAAGTGACTCTCGGTATGGACAACAAAGGTGTTGCCCTCTCCGTGCAAGACTCATTTGGAGGACTTTCTTACGAGCTTCTGATAGCATCATTAAAAAGAAGTTTTGCTGAAAAGACCGTGATGGAAAAGAAAGACGGTGCAGGGCTTGGCCTTTACCTCACTTTCCTTCACTCAAATCAGTTCATTATCAATTACAGAAAAGATTTTCGCACAGAAGTTATCTGTATCATTGAGAAGAACAAACGCTACAAAAATTATAAACAAAGAATAAGATCATTCCATTTCTTTCAAGAGGTACCTAGTGAAAAGACTAACCATAAATAAGCAGATTCTTTCTGATGAGCTGACTGTCGAGCTTATTGGTGCGATCGACGAAGATTCTGATTTTAAGGAACTTCTTGGACTTGAACAGAAAACAATCTCGTTCGACTTCGATAAAGTAAACATGATTAACTCTTGCGGTATCCGTGAGTGGATTAAGTTTCTCGAGAAAATTCCTGAGAAGACAAACATCATTTACAGAAACTGTCCGCAAATCATCATCGAACAAATCAACATGGTTCACGGCTTTTTCCGCAAAGGCGCCTCTATTGAGTCGTTCTACGCTCCTTACTATTGTGAGAAGTGCGGGAAAGAACAAAAAATACACCTGAAAGCGGAACAGGTTAAAAACCGCAAGGCCCCAAAAATGGAGTGTCCGAAGTGCTTCGATCCAATGGACTTTGATGCCATTGAAGCTCAGTACTTCAGTTTTCTAGGGAAAGTATGAGTGAATTTGTAGCTTACGATCATTTATTTGACCCGGTAGTCGTGGTCAACCTGAAGCAGGAACTGGTTTATTTCAATAACCAGGCCTCTATCTTCTTCAAACTACCTC
>JBEIQF010000157.1:0-7271 GCA_040376635.1 Halobacteriovoraceae bacterium | reverse complement strand
CGGAAAACTGTGCTGGATGGAAGAGATCTAAGACTAACATTTTTCAGGACGAAAAATTATGTGGATCAAATGGCTCATCATCTTCACCATCACACTTCCAGCTTGGGGATATAATCTCACTCAGGATTTTGTTAATGGATTCTACTGGGCAAGTCTTCCGGTAAATATCATCGTTTCTGAAAGCGATGCCTCAAGAAAAGCTTTGCTTACTGAAGTAGCACAGAATGCAATTTCAGAGTGGGAGCAGAGAACTGGCGTATCACTGTGGGATCTCACAGGCTCTGGAACACGCAATATCATCCGATGGTCTACTAACTTTGCAAAAGAAACGCAGATGGATGCAACATCTGTTCTTGCTGTTGCGATTCGATATACTAATGGTCCCTATTTTGCGAAGACCGAAATCATCATCAACGGTGGTCACTCGTCTTTCAAAACTGGCAGTTCGTATTACGACAAAATGAATCTCAATACGACGCTTGTTCATGAGCTTGGTCATACCATTGGTCTTGATCACTCAGAGAATATGTCAGCTGTTATGGCGCCGACTCTGCAGTTTCCTTATAGCGGTCTTCAAATGGATGACGTCCAGGGAATGAGGGATGCGATCTCTCAGACTGAGCAGCGACAGATAACAAGATATGTTTCACCACTTGCTTACGGTTCTGAATCTGAGCAAAGCCAACCTCTGAGTTGTGGTACGACTGGTCCCGCTTCAGCAGCTAGCGCCGGCAACGGGATGGTCTCACTGGGAATTGGAATGTTGATCGGTTTTGTCAGGAAGATACTTGGATGGTTTAAGTCTCGTTTCTAAATGCCGAAAAGGAGGCATGGAAAAGAACTTAAACACACCATTCATTTTTTATCTCACACTCGAAGAAAGTCTCCCAAAGACATTTTATGTATTTGATAGAGCATTGAAAGATCTTGGTTTCATGCTCGTGCCTGTTCGCATTGATCAATTGCAGACGCTTGTAGCATCAACTGATCAGACTCAGATTATCGTTATCACTTCAGTAACTGATGTGCGCGAACTCAAAATGTACAATGAGAAGGTGAGAGGACTATTAAAGTACGTCCTGAAGTCAAAGCGTCTAACGTTGATGCATCTTTCTAGCTTCTCAAAGATCAACGACTACAAGCTCTATTCACAGAAAAAGAATTATTATTTTTTAAAATATCCTCTCGATGCGCGCTTACTTTCGGCTAAGATAGCTAGGTATCATGATTTGAAATCAGAAACCAATGTCCGCTGGCCAGGCGGTAAAAGAGCTGGTCTTGGTGCCGTCGCATGAAAAGTAAAAATAACGAAGCTACTCAACGAGTTCTTGTTCTATTGAAGATCGATGCTAACAACGTCTTCAAGAGAATTAAGGATCGTAAAACTGAGTATCTCGAAATTTTTGCACTCAGAAGAACTCGCGAACACTTTCCAAAGATTTTTGATAACAGATATGAAGGCACAACGATCATGGATCTCGCTCACTGTAGTACAGAGCTGATCACAACACTTGATCAGTACTACACTCTGGTCGAGGAAATGAGCTGGTATCTTTTCCAGACAGAAGACATGCCTAATACTGTTGAAGATTATATCAATCGTAAAATTGCAAAGATGGGTAAGCTTCTCGCTACACTTAATCTCTTTTTAGATGCTGAGCTTGGAATTGATTCAGGTGAAGCAACTGACATGGAAAACCAGCCGGTTTTTATCGATCAACCTGAAGATCTTTTCACGGATAACATCCACGATGAGTCTCAGGAAACTCCGGAAAACTAATCTCACTTCCCATTATCCCGATTCGGTGTTAATTTTTTAGTAAATGAAATCAACTTTCTTTTTCCTTTCATTGCTTTTGGTAAGTGCTGTTTCCTGGGGACGCGATCCCATTTCAGGCAGTCGTTATCAGCACCTCACTGGTGTGAAGACATCTCAGGATGCAAAAACTCAGTGGGATGAAAAGTACTCAAGACCAACATTCATTTTCGGAAAGTCGCCAGCTCAATTTCTCGCTGAGAATTATCACTTCATTCCATATGAAGGAAACGTTCTTGATATGGGGATGGGAGAGGGAAGAAACGCTGTTTTCCTCGCTCAGAAAGGTTACAAAGTAACAGGTGTCGATATTAGTTCAGTGGCCGTGAGAAAGGCCGCAGTCCTCGCCCAGGAATTCGGTGTGAAGATTAAGGGCGTCGTGGCATCTATGACTGACTACAAACCATCTGCGCCATTTGACGCTATTGTTTGTTTTTACTACGTGGACCGTTCGCTCGTTGAGAAGATCAAGTCATGGCTTAAGCCAGGCGGCATCCTGATCTATGAAGCCTACACGACTCGTGAGAAGGCCAAGCGTGGTAAGCGTGATGCAACTGATGATGAGTATTTGAAGGAGCAGGAGCTCCTGAAATTGTTCCCCGCAATGCGTGTTCTGAAATACGAAGAACCTCTTCACGAAAAAGAATTCCGCTCAAGTATTATCCTCAGAAAAGAGTAATTCTCTTCTCCCAAAAATTAGTGTCCATGGCATAATCTTAGCATGGCCAAGCTCTTAATAATTCTCATGATTTTTCATGCTGTACTTGGATGGTCATCCAACGAATCAGCAGAATCAAAAAAAGATGAAAGTGGAAATCACTTCACGGGAACTATTTCGCGTTTGAATGGAGTTGCTCGACTTGCCCGCATTCGTACTGACTTCAACAACATCAAATTTCTCAACCGCAAAGATCGAGTCGATTTCTGGAATGAAACTTATCCGGATTCAAGATGTGTGGCCTTAGTTGAAGGCAGAACGAACGATTATCTTCTTTTAAAAATTCCTCAATACGAAACGTGTGTGAAGAAAGTTCACTTCACGACAGGATCGTATCTTCATTTTGAAAGTGCTGATCTTGCTGAGACAGTGAAAATTGCAAAAGAGCTTGTGGAGATTCTTCTTAAAAAACGTCTCGCACTCAATGCAAAGAAAGAGCGTCACCAGCGTGACCTTACTGGTCATGTTGAAAAAGTGGATGCTGTTAACAAACGTTATGAAATCCTTCGTCAGAAACTAGAAATTGAATGGCAGAAAGAGCTCTCTTCCCTTGAGGAAGACAAGTCCCGCACGTTCACTGAATTTAAGAATGCCGAAGCTCGACTGAATGAAATTGATACCAAGCTGGAAGCTTATCGAGTTGATGATCACAATCTAAAACTAGATCGTTGGTCCTTGGATCCGGCCCTCTATATAAAAAAATAAGTTCTTAAGGAGTTCTATATGGCGTCAATTATTGCCAAGGTTATTATTTTGTCTCTCATGGTTTCTCTCGTTGCTTGTAATGCCGGCAATAAGAAATCTGGAAATAGCATTACTTATAATATTGGTGGCGAGCCAAGTACATTAAGTCCGTTATCAGCTTCTGACGGATATACATCTGCAGTTCACAGTTATGTATTTGAAAGTCTTCTTGAAAGAGATGTCGATACTTATGAGTGGAAACCAGTCCTCGCTACTGAATGGACTATCTCTCCCGATAAGAAAGTTTTTGAATTCACACTTCGCCAGGGCGTGAAGTGGTCAGATGGAAAAGAGTTCACTGCGGAAGACGTGAAATTTTCTTATGACGTCATGTATACTGATGACTGGAAAGCAGTTCAGATCAGACCATACTATGAATCAATCTCAAAAGTTGAAATCCTCGATAAATACAAAATTCGTTTTACGGTCAAAGATGATTACTTCATGAACTTTGATGTTTGTGCAGGAATCTCTGTTTACCCGAAACATTTTTATGAAAACAAAGAAAATAAAAAAGAATGGGGACGTAAACTTGTTGGTACTGGCCCATACATTCTTTCAAAGTACGACAAAGGTCAGAAAATCATCCTCGTTCAGAATCCTGAATGGTGGGGAAGAAGCGTAGAATCTGAAAAGACATCTTACCTCATCAAGAAAATCAATCTTCGTATGGTGATGGATGAAAACGTTTATCTGGAACTATTAAAGAAAGGTGACCTGGATTTCCAGGGTCTTCGTCCGGAAGGTTTCGTAAAGAAAACGGTTGGCGAAGTTTGGGAGAAGAAACTTACAAAAGTTAAAACTCAGAATAAAACTCCGAAAGGCTATAGCTTCATTGCCATGAACCTAACGAATCCTATCTTTAAGGATCGTGAAGTAAGAAAAGCACTTTCAATGCTTTTCAATCGTCCCCTCATGCTTGATAAGTTTGAATACAATCTTTCAGAGCCAGCTACTGGCCCGATCTATGTTCAGTCTGACTATGCTTCTCCAAATGTTAAGCCAGTAGAATTCAATCCTAACGAAGCTCTTAAAATCCTGAACAAAGCTGGATGGACGGATTCTGATAAAGACGGAATTATTGATAAGAAGATTGGCGGTAAACTCACTAAACTTTCATTCACGATTCTTGAACCATCTCAGGACATCATGAAGTACCACACGGTATTCAAGGAAGATGCTTCTAAAGTTGGTGTAGATATCAATATCAAGAACATTGAATGGAACTCATTTGTTAAGCTTCTTGATGAGAAAAACTTCGAAGCTGTTAGACTTGGCTGGGGCGGCGGCGGCGTAGAGTGGGATCCAAAACAGATCTGGCATTCAAGCTCAATTGCAGGTGCAAGTTCAAACTTCATCAGCTACTCAAATCCTGAAGTTGATAAACTGATCGATCAAGCGAGAAAGCTTTACGATCGTGATCAGCGTATTACGATCCTTCGTAAAGTGCATGAAATCATCTCTGGTGATTACCCATACATTTTCTGGTTCAACAATAAATATACTCTTTATGGTCACTCTAAACGTGTAGTGAAGCCTAAAGACACTTTCACTTATGGTATCGGCCAGCAATACTGGACCGTAGAATAAGATATGCTTAAATACTTTCTTCGCAGACTCGCCATTATCATACCGACACTCCTTGGAGTAACGGTGGTCGTTTTTGTCATCATTAACATGGCCCCAGGTGGACCAATTGAGCAAAAACTTCAGCAGATGAGATTCGGAAGTGGAGATGCGGCTGAAGGTGGTACTAAGAGCAGAGGCGCCACACAAGGAGTATCTGACGAAGTTCTGGAAGCTTTGAAAAAGCAGTATGGCTTCGATAAGCCGATGCACATGAGATATCTTCTCTGGCTGAAAAACATCGCGACACTCAACTTCGGAGAAAGCTTCACGTATGAAGAGCCGGTAATTGATGTCATCACGAGTAAATTTCCAGTCTCCCTGCAGTTCGGGATTGTTTCACTGATTCTGAGTTACCTTGTCTCCATACCTCTCGGTATTGTGAAAGCAATCCGCAAGGGTGGGACATTTGATCTCATCAGTAGTTTCATTCTCTTTGTGATGTACAGTATTCCGCCCTTCATGCTTGCCATTCTCCTGATCGTGTTTTTTTCAGGAGGAAGTTTCTTCGAATGGTTCCCTGTTGGTGGACTTCATTCAGAAGGATACGACGAACTTTCTACGATGGAGCAGATCTGGGACAGAGTTCATCACTTTATCCTTCCTCTTATCTGTTTTACGATCGGATCATTTACCAGTCTTACAATCCTCATGAAGAACTCACTCATCGAGGAAATTAAAAAAGACTACATCAGGACAGCTCGCGCTAAAGGTCTTGATGAAAAAGTCGTTTATATGAAGCATGCATTGAAAAATGCTCTCATCCCGATCGTGACTGGTCTCGGCGGATTTTTATCTGTGTTCTTTGCCGGATCACTTCTTCTTGAAACAATTTTCCAACTCGATGGCATTGGCCTCTTAAGTTACAAGAGTGTTCTTTCACGTGACTTTAACGTGATCATGGGGCTCATTTTTATCCAGAGTGCTTTGTTCCTGATTGGTAACGTGATTTCAGATATCGCGTATGTTCTGGTTGATCCAAGGATTGATTTCACATGATCGAAAAGTTTATCAAGAATGATGATTCATTAAAAAAGTGGAGACGATTTAAGTCTCATAAGCTTGCAGTTGCATCTGCATGGCTTGTAGGTATTGCTTTGTTCTTCAGCTTTACAGCTGAATTCTGGGCCAATAGCAAACCCCTTTATTTGAAATTCAATAACGTAAGTTATTTTCCGGTTTTCAAAAGCTATCATCCGACTGAGTTTGGTGAAGAGAAAACCATGGTGATGGACTATCGTTCCCTTGAACTGGATGTAGAAAGAGGCGATTCAGTCATCTGGCCAATCATCAAGTGGGATCCTTACGAATCAAATAAAGAAGTGGAAGTTTATCCTTCAGAACCGTCTGGTGATAACTGGATGGGAACAGACGATCGCGGAAGAGATATTCTAACTCGTCTTCTTTATGGCCTTCGCTATTCAATTACTTTTGCGGTTTTTGTCTGGGTTCTAACGTTTATCGTTGGAACTGTTCTTGGTGGAGTGATGGGTTACTTTGGCGGTCGCGTAGACTTCTGGGGTCAGCGAGTAGTGGAAGTTCTATCAACTGTTCCACAATTCTTCCTTCTCATCATCATGATTTCTATTTTCCAACCAACGATGATTCTCCTGATTATTCTCTCGAGTGTCTTTGGATGGATTAGTATCAGTTATTATGTTCGAGGAGAGTATCTTAAAAACCGTAAGAAGGAGTTTGTGGAAGCAGCTCATGCTATCGGTGCAAGTCACACGAGAATTTTCTTCAAGCACTTACTCCCAAATTCACTTTCTCCGATCATCACTTTTTCACCTTTCGTGATCGCTGGAAATATCACGGCCCTTGCGTCTCTGGATTATCTCGGATTCGGTTTGACTCCTCCAACTCCAAGCTGGGGAGAGCTTTTAAACCAAGCGCAAAAGCATTTTATTGAAGGCTGGTGGCTTGCTACTTATCCTTCACTTGCCTTATTCCTTACCCTTACTATGCTGTCTCTTATTGGAGAGGGCGTCAGGGATGCAATGGATCCTAAGGAATAGCCTCAAAGAATTGAATAGTGACCTCTCTGATGCTATAAAAATGGCATGAAAGACACAGCTCTCCGCATAGCGGATTTTAAAGATTCTATTTTCGGCGTCATCTCTAAACTTGCCCGCGAACACAACGCTGTCAACTTAGGCCAGGGTTTTCCCGATTTCGATGGTCCAGGCTGGATCAAAGACATCGTGACAAAAAAAATGGCCGAAGGTCATAACCACTACGCTCCATTCCCTGGATCGACATACCTTCGTCAGGAAGTTTCGAACTACTACAAGAAATTCTATAACCTCAACTACAATTCTGAGTCTGAAATCACGATCACTGTTGGTGCCACTGAAGCGATCTATG
>JBEIQF010000198.1:0-6351 GCA_040376635.1 Halobacteriovoraceae bacterium | reverse complement strand
TTCCTGCGTAACTCGACAAGTTTAAGAACAGCACCGAGGTCCTGCCCTACAATCACATGCCTGTAATGTTTTGAAGTAATATTCTGAGTGTTTCCACTCTTAGAATCTTTGAAATGCTTTAATAATCCGAAGCTCATGTCGAAAAGAGTACAAAAAAAAAGCCACTCTTGCGAGTGGCTTTTAGTCGGAAATGAGCTTTGATTAACGAATAGCTAGTCTATCACCTGGCAGAATCGAACGACGCTTGATGATATGGCGGTTCGTTCTGATGATTGTACTCATCGGAACACCAGTTCTCTGGGCCACGCGCCATAAAGTATCGCCTTTTTTCACTGTGTAAAACACAGAAGGATTCTTAATGAGTTTTCCTTTCTTCTCGTAAGAAGCAATCATGCGGGCATTATTGCGTGAACGACGGTTCTTCTTCGTCGATTTCTCGTAAATATCTGCGTACATGTCTGCACGGAGAGAGTGATCTTCACGGAAAGGAAGGTAAACAATTGTTTTTGGAGAAAGTCTTGATTTAGGAACATCAGGGTTCAGCTCTTCAAGTACATCAACTGGAACTTTGAACTTTCTCGAGATGTGATCAAGAGAAGACTGACCGTTAGTCACATAAGTTTTATAGCTGTCTGCGATAACAGAATCTTTCTCTTTATATTCATCCCAAGCATCTTTCGCACCAACTGGAACACGAAGAGGATAGCTCTCTAAGTAAGGAGGAATCTGCCAACGTACAACTTCAGGGTTGTAACGTTTAAGCTCTTCGAAATCGAGTTCAAGAACTTCAGCAACCTCATAAAGATCCGCATTACCTTTGATCATGATTTCTTCATAATCAAGAGCTGGATCAAATTTGATATCAGTGAAGCCAAACACTTCGAGGTTTTTACCAATGATCGCGAGGGCCATGATCTTAGGAACGTAATTTTTTGTTTCTGGACGAAGATATCGGCCTTTAGTGAGGTTCCAGAAATCTTTTGTGCGGTACATGCGGATTGCGCGAGCAATTTTACCCTCGCCTGCATTGTAACCAGCAGCTGCAAGTTCCCATGAACCAAATAATCCATGAAGAGTTTTCAGATAATTTGCAGCAGCGATTGTTGCTTTAAGAGGATCTCTTCTTTCATCAACATACCAGTCGATGTTCAGACCGAACTTCTTACCTGTCGCTGGCATGAACTGCCACGGACCAACAGCTTTTGCCCAAGAACGAGCGTGGTTCATGAACCCAGACTCTGCCATTGCAAGATAGATCAAATCACGTGGAAGACCATTGTCCGCCATGATTTTTGACAGCACAGGAGCATAACGACCAGCTCTCTGAGTGTAATTCATGAAATGTCTGCGGCCTCTTGTCGTGAAAAACTTCACCCACATCGCAGTTTGCTTATTCCAGGTAACAGGAAAATCAAATTTCGTGTTAACAAGACCAAGTTCCTGAGCTGCTTCTGAAGAAATCTCGTATGTCTGCAAAGGAGCAGTAAAAGTTTGCTCATGTGCTGAACCGTGAATACAGCCTTTGCAATTTGGAAGATCTTTCTCGATCAGTTGTTCCTGAACACGATAGAACTCCGCCTGCTCGGCAACCGAAGGATTGTATTTATTTTTGTGATTACGTTTTTTTGTGGTCGTTGAACATGCCGTTACGAGAAATAAAGCAGCAAGCGGCAATATGGCCAATTTGTTAATCATCATTCAATCCTTAATCTTCGCGGAGTAAGTAGGATACTCCTCTCTAAAAGAGTAAACCGAATCCTATTTACGCCCAAGAAGGCAAAAAAATTTTGTCCCGATGAGTAATAAATAAAGTCATTACGGTGACTTGAATTCATTATTCTGTAGGACCAAAAACACGCTTTACTTAAACATTAATCTGAGCTTTTTGAAAGCTGAACCAAAAGCGTCAAGTATCCAGAATGAGATCTGAGAGTCTCTATTTAGTGATACTATAAATGTCATGTTAAAACTCTTTATCATCTTGCCATGCCTCATCATCATGTTTCAACCTTTAAACGCAAAAGTTGAAGCGCCAAATTATAATTTCAGCCTTGATGCACTAAACGATTTTTTTCCTGATAGGCCAGTTGCTCCTCTGGAAACAAAATTTGGAAAGCCAGAAACGATGAGTGAAGATGGTGGCATCAAAACTTTAAAATTCTATGTTGCCCACATTCGCTACAAGTTTCCAGTTATCGTGCAGGTAAAAGATGGAGTGGTCTTAGATTTCTTCGCAAGACTGCCGAGCTATTTTTTGCATGATTTGTTTTTTCAATCTCTGGTCAACAGGTATGGAAAACAGACAACGTATAAAAAGACACTTGAAGAGGCTTTTTATACCTGGGAAAAGAAACCGCTTAAACATATCTACAGTGCTTCCTGCACGATTACATGTTTTCCGATTTTTTATGCTGTGGAAAAAGAGAATGATTCAACATCAAGCCTTCTTCAAAAAATGAAGAAGGCCAATGCGCTTTAAGCTTGTCTTGGAATTGTAAGTGGATTCTTGATGTTCACTTTTTTCGCATACATCAGAACGAAGTACGAAAGTACAATCATCGCTAAGCAAAGAAACTGTCCCATCGTAAAAAAACCAAAGTAGTAACCAAGTTGTGCATCCGGTTCGCGGAAGAATTCAACAATAAATCTGAAGACACCATACCCGAGAAGGAATACGGCACTAACGACACCATAGAAGCGTTGTTTTTTGTGAAGAACAAAAAGAATGGCAAAGAGTACAATCCCTTCAAGTAGTCCTTCGTAAAGCTGAGATGCATGACGAGGGAAAGGTCCACCGCCAGGAAAAACAATTCCGGCCCATGAGTCAGTTACACGTCCGTATAATTCGCCATTGATAAAGTTTCCAAGTCGTCCGCAAAGAAGACCAGGTGCACCGGCAATCGCCATACAATCAGCGATCTCAAAAAAATGAACTTTGTATTTTTTTGCGAAGAGATAAGTCGCAAGACACATGCCCGCTACAGCGCCGTGGAACGATAGTCCGCCTTTCCACACAGAAAAGATGTCCAGGAAGTTAGCTGAATAATATTCCCAATTATAAAGGAAAACGTAGAAGAGTCTGGCACCAAGGAACATTCCGATAATGAGCCAAGTGATATATTTATCAATCGCTTCTTTATCAAGAGGCCAGAATTTTTTATTTGCGAGGTATTTGAGAATAGCTCCGCCAATAAGGAAACCCAAAACATACATAGCGCCATACCAGCGCACTTGAAGAGGGCCGACAGAAAAAATAACAGGATCAATCCATTCTTGGTTCATGGATTTAGCTTATAAAACTAAAATGCGTAAGACAACTACAGATTGGTGGCGTGTTGTTCCGACACAGCGTATGTCCCAGTCGCTCGCGAACTAAGTTCGTAGATCGCTTTCTTCATGGGATTAGTAATTCCATTGAAGCTTAGCAAACAAGTGCTCACACTGAGAAAACCGATGATATCTTCACGAGACATATTTGAAGCAACACTCACCTCTTTATCCTTACGGATAATTTTAAGAGAAGAGCCAAGCTTGATTTCGCCACCATTGGAAAAGATGGCTTTTTTGTTAAGATCAATTAATACAGCTTCACCAAATGAGTGGAGCTGTTTCATGACAATCACAGCATCGTCTTTCACTGTTCCCCAATAACAAAGAACGCCCTGATCTGCGAGTGCCTGAGAAATGAAGCGAACAAGAATCACTCGCAAGCCAACCATCTGATCTGTGTGGGAAATTTCTGAATGAATGGCAAGATCCCACAAAGTCTTATTTTGTGGAACACCCATTACTCCAACTTTGCGATAAGTATAAACAGGCATACCCATCTGGAGAGATAGTGATTCAGGCCCATATTTATCAAGAAGGTCTGATCCGTTAATCTGTTGTTGTAAACGAGAGCTTGCTTCCTGAACCGTCAGGACTTTTGTGTATGTTCTTTGAAGAGGGATTTTTTTAGACTCAGCATCTGTGAGTAAGTTGAATCCCATCTCACCTAATAGATGTGAAAATTTTGGATTGAGTTCATCTTGTTTGAAACGAATATAAACCGGATAATCGTAACTCTTGCGGTATTGAAAATAGGTCCATTTTGTCGCTTCCATGAGAAGACTCCTTGTCTATCATCTGTTCGGAAAATCTTCACAAATGATGAGAGAAAGAAGTCTGACTAATTCTGTTTTGTTTTTAAATCAAGCTCCGGAGGCTGATCCCAACTTATGTATAAAGAATGACACTTAGTCTACGTTTTAGACAGGTCAGGGTTTGGACCAAGCTGAGGCCCGATAATGGTTATAGGGAGGCAATCTATTTCATTAATAAGTATGACCTGTTTAAAGCTACTTCAACATACCTTCGACCATCTTACAGAGGAAGTGTCTAATCTTTTTACACCCCCTGAAAATACCTCTCTTGGCCCTCAACTTGCTAAGAATACCTTTAAAATTAGAGAACACCTTTGCGAGAACATTATGGATAACTTACAAACATTGCTCCTCAAACAGTCATCGACTCAGGCGCCAGATCAGGACTTGTTCCGATATTACGCCAGACCAATGACTTCCAAGTTGATTGAGACAATGCAATTGTCGAAGAATTTCTTCCATGGTGAAGGCGATTATCTTTATTATGAGCAAAACAACAAAATTAACAAAGTTCTCGATCTCACTGGTGGATATGGCGCAAATCTTTTAGGTCATAAAAATTCAAGAATCATGGCAAAGTTACAGGAGTGGCACGATAAAGGTGCACCTAACCTTACTCAAGGTTCACGTCGTGATATGGCCGGTAAACTGGCCAAAAGAATCTCCGACACTCTTCAGATGGAAACATCAGAAGGTCCATGGGTAACAACATTTTCAAACTCTGGAACTGAAGCAGTTGAAGCTGCCTATAAACACTGTCTTATCTATTTCAATCAAAAATTGATTCAGCTTGAGCAGGAACTTGAAAAAGAGATGAATCAGGCGTTGATCAAAATCAAGCGCACTGAAGAATCGATGAGAACGAAGCTCGTCAGAAACCTCCGCTCTGACCTTGCTGAGAAGATTTCTGGTCTACAAATGTCTGAGGAAAGAAAGTCTTATTTCCTTCACCAGATTAACAACGCTATTGAGATTGAAGAAGTAATTGAACTTGTTAGAGAGATCAATAAGAAACAGCTTTCACAACGCCCTACTTTCATCTCACTTGAAAAATCTTATCACGGTAAAACGATGGGGGCCCTGAGCCTGACATCAAATGAAGGTTTCAGAAACTCATTCTACCTTGGTACTGAACATAACTCTAATACCATTTTCGTATCTCAATATATTGATCAGCAGAAACTAGAAGAAATCATCAATTCTACGAAACAAGATCTTATTCTTCTCGCGAACACGGCAGCTGGTGTGACATGGGTAAAACACCCCTTCTCAATCATCGCAGGTGCATTCGTTGAACCTATCCAGGGCGAAGCAGGTATTATTCCTGTTAACACAAACTTCCTGGCTGTTCTTAAAAAATTCTCTCTTCAGGAAGATTTCCTTCTTGTATTTGATGAAATCCAGGCCGGTATGTATCGCACTGGTAAGCTGGCTTCTGGAACTCATACAGATATTACAGCTGATATTTACACGTTTTCGAAATCACTAGGTGGCGGTGTAGCTAAAATTGCAGCAACATCTGTGAACCAGAGAAAATACATCGAAGAATTTGGTTTCCTCCATACTTCAACGTTTGCTGATGATGATTTCTCATCATCAATTGCTCTAGAAGTCCTGGATATTCTTCAAGGTGAAAATTCACCTCTATCAGAAGGTTTGAAAGTTGCTGATTACCTCACTGCAAGACTTGAAACGATAAAACTTCTTTTCCCGGACGTTATCAAAGAAATCCGCGGAAAAGGTTTAATGCTTGCGATTGAATTCAACGATCTCCTGAAAGATCTTGGTTTTGAATTCAAGACAATCTGTGATTCCAAAATGCAGGGTTATATGATGGCTTCGGTTCTCCTGAATCACGAAGGTATACGTATGAATCCTTCTCTCTCTAACAATCTGACGATGAGAATCCAGCCAAGCTTATATTTCAACATTATCCAGGTTGAGGAATTCATCACTGGTCTTACGAATATGAGTCTCGCTCTAAGAAATAAAGACGTCGCTTATTTCCTTTCTGCCCTCTATCCGGATCAGCCGGTAAAGAATGAGCGCACTCCTGCTCTTAAAACTGAAGTGGAAGTTGGAAAGCGCCCACTTGCTGTATTCCTTTGCCACTTGATTGATGAAGCTCACGTGAAAATAGTAACAAGAGCTCTGAAAGGTGTTCAAGGCGAAAAATTATTGATGACTCTTGCGATGACAAAAGACATCG
>JBEIQF010000255.1:0-4948 GCA_040376635.1 Halobacteriovoraceae bacterium | reverse complement strand
TTTTCGATTATCGATGCATCTGTTTCCCGCGCACTTACTTTGCTTTCAAGAAACAACCCTCAATTAAACGACGAAATTGCCCGACTAAAAAAGGCAGACGAGTACGTTAAGAAATCAATTCACACTCTTAGACAGCTTCGCGAGCACGTTCATAAAGAGATCAACGCTGCAAAGTCTGCCGAGTAAGTCACTCCAGTACATTTAGATTTATTTCATCCTGAATTTTCCGATCAGCTCTAGAGACAAACTGGAGATGCTGGTGCTGAAACTGTTCGCGCTGATGCTGATGTCATTTATTCTTGTGAGTTGTGGTGGTGGAAAATCTACTGCGACTTTATCTATTTCTCGTGGCATGCTTTTCGCGAATACAACTTTTTCTGGTGGCATTTACATTTCAGGCCTCAAGGCCGACGGTTCAGAATCTTTCCTCGCTACAATCACTTCAGGCAATTCAACTAACGTGTCCATCTCTCAAGGGACCTGGAACTTTAAAGTCATTGCCTGGGACGGTGGAGGAGTTATGCAGGGGACTCCTTATTGTAAGTTCGTTAATAGTTTTGAACATACAACTGAAGGTGCTCAATTAGATATCACGACGACCAATGCTGAATGTTTCATGACAAACATTGCAAGTTCGTCTCAGCTTCAAACAGCAAACTCGTACAAAGCACTCGCCTTGAATACGTGTGGGGCCATGTACAACAGTACAGACACTTCACTTCTTTCAATCTTACCAAGCTTTAACCCATGTGGAAGTTACCCGGCCGAATTTAGAAAAACGCATGGTTATTTTAAGCTCCACTTATTTAATCAAACCCCTGCAGGCATCAGAACTGCAGTTGCCGCGTCGACTTGCCTCACAGCTCAGTCTAATAACCCTGTTCAATTCCCGAACCGCGTACCAGTGACGGTGAAATTTTACAAGGACAGTGGCTGTACTCAGGAAGTTGATGAGTACATTTTTAAGAGAGGTTTTGATTTCAATTTGAGTTCTATTCGAACCCTGAATGATTTTGACTGGCAAGTTACATCTGATAGTGCATATTATTTCGTTACCATCGCTAGTGGTGCTTCTAAACGAGGTACAACAGCATTTCATACTGAAACTCCGATTTTTAAGTGTATGGAAGGTGGGTCTCCTGTCCCGTGTACGAAACTTCCAACGGCTACGGCCGCTACTTATTATCTTGATCCCAACACCTATGCAGTCATAAAAATTCCTAATCTTTCTTGTGTAGCACCTACCTTTACTGGGCTTACAGCGACCTATCATTCTTGTCATAACTTTAATGGCTCGGCGTATGTTGGACTTACCGTTAACAATACGTCTCCTGTCAACGGTACGATGAATTTCAATGGTTCAAGTTTCTCTTTAAAAGTGGGAAATACCACTGCAGGGCTCTCGTCTGACCGTGTTCGCGATGCTTATAAAACGATGAAGCGAACCCTAGGAGTAAGAAACTCTAGTGACCTTGATAATTCCCTCCAGGATGATTTTGATGAAGATGACGATTTGAACCTTGGTCTTTTGAGTTCTGCTATCTTTGAATTGTCCCCAATGGGTGCAGGTGGAACTTTTTTTGATTACTTCAGTCAATGTTCAACAGCTCCCTTATCTCAAATTCCTCGTTCTTATGTGAAGAAAGGGGTGACTTATACAGTAGCGCTTTCTGGAATTACCGGCATGTCTCCGGGCTTTACTTCAAGAGCAGATGAACCAGAATTTATGACTCCTGAATTACATTACAATCGCAGAATTGTGGTGAGAAAATTTGTTGGACCTAGCTACACGACTGAGAAAGTAATCGATTTTTCGTGTGACAGCTTTGATACGGCCATTCCTGATTATGTCACGAACTCCGCTCAGGTTCGAAATGGTAAGCTTGAGGAACAAAAAACTTATCTTGTGAACGATAATACTGTAACTCTTAAAAAAATTATTTTCTGGAACACATCGAGTTCAGATACTGGAAGATTTGATGTTTATAGAAGTAAGTCATATGTAAACAGCTCTTCAACGATTCAGAAACTGGAGAGAAACTTCTACCGAGTGACGAAATCATTCACTGATAGTTACAACCATTTTAAAGTCCACGGAATGAATTATCTCGCAGTGAGAGATGGTTCTTCTTATGATGAATCAGTGATCGTGAACGAAGTTGACGGCAAAGATAACTCAGGTGTGATGAATTATTCGCACAAGCGTGCATTAGATATTAAGGCCGAAAACGGCACCATTGGTAATATCTTTGATAACATTTACGCCCGCGAACTCGATCAAATTCGGTATGGTTATCATCAGCCTGCAGATGAAGTTGAACAATCAAAAGTATCCTCTGCCGGCAGCAATTTCGTTCAAGCTAGAAGAGTCGGCTCAAACTTTGAAATAAGATACGCTTACTCTGGATTAATCAATGATCAGTCTGAGGCCTTTACTCCGGATAACATTGCAACTGACATCAGCGATGATGGAACAAAAATGATAGTTGCTACCAATAACATGTCCACCATCCATTATTATTATATTGATAATGGAGTTGTATCTACATCTGGAACATTCAGTGCTACAAGTGATCCGAGTGACATTAAAGTAGGGGTTCTTAATGATGGAACCTGGGTTGTAGGATACATCGAATCAGGGACAGACTTACTGACGTGGAATAAAAACGGTACTTCTTTTTCGTCTCCTTACGGTACTTATGTTCATAAATCATTGGATATTGTGAAGACAACCTCTGAGATTTACCTGAATTTCATCAGAGGCACAGGTTCAATGCAATATCTGGAGCTTTGTAAGTCTAACGGTGCTTGTAACGGTTACGCCAGCAGGGTTTCAGCAAGTCCATTTACCTATTCATCTATCTATAATGTGAGTGGAAATTTTGTTGCCACTTATATTCATAATTCTATCTTGAATACTCTTGAAGTGAGTTCATCTACTTTGTTTGGTGGAACTCAAATCCAGCCGACCCAAGTCCGTTATTTTTCTCCTTATCTCAATACGAATTATACAGACTTAAATTCAAGTACCGTCTTGAGATCAAGTGCCGGAACACTCGTGGAAACAAGTTATCCATTCTATAACCCAACTTTATTGAACTTTCAGATGAAACCAAGATATCTGAAACAGGCCATCTTTGAGTCGCACTTCACCTCAGGTTTCTCAAATTTAACAAACTAGATAAAGTTTACACTTCTTCACAGCTCAATTCCCGGGCATGGTAAGAGACTCCCAATTTTAACCCCTGGGAGATCCCAATGAAACGCTTACTACCGTTGGCCATGCTTGCATTTTCAGCAAGTCTGTTTGCCCAAACACAAGTCCCTTTTTACTTTGCTGTTAACGAAGATGCGATGGCAAACATCGCAGATAAATCATGGAAAAAAATCTCTATCAAAGAAGTAGAGACAGAGAAGGTTTATCTTCGCGGTTATCACTTCCTTGATTCGAATAAACTGACGGAGGGTCTGGTTAAGAAATCTCCGGCAGCAGTTGTCGCGAAAAAGAAAGTTACTCGTCAGGCAGCGGTTAAAGAACTTCTGAAAAAAGGAATTCTTAAATCAGGTGATATCGTTCTTTCATTCAGAACAAACTGGGAAAAGACAACTGCATACCCTCATATCCAGATGGGCGTATCTCACGCGGGTGTGATTTTTGTTGAAGGCGGAGTCGCTAGGAATATCGATATGCCTCTTGATGCTGATTACAATAATTCACTCATCAACAGCTCTCTCGATGCTCCTCACTACCTTGAAACAGACGCTCTTCAGATCGTTCGTCCACGTGACTTTGATGCTATCAAGGAAAAGAATCTTCTTTCATGGATCAATACTCTTCGCAAGAATTACTCAAACATCCGTAACACGGGTCTTATGAAGTTTAACGGCAACTACATGGATCCGAAGTTTAACCGTTACGGGAAAGGTAACCAGTTCATCACAACGATGGCGAGAATCATGAACGGTGAGAACAAGACATCAAAAGATCTGACGATGTACTGTTCTGAGTTTGCATGGGCGCTTCTTTCTCTTTCAAGCTGTACACCTGCTGACATCACAGCAGACAAAACATCAACTCACGCTGGTTGTGTTGAAGAAATTATGAAGCCGCTTCCTATGCTCAATGATGGCAATCTTCCGGGCCTGGCCGAAGGTCCTTTAGCTGTTCTTGAGAACCTTGATATTTCACCTGCTGAGAAAGTTGAACTGACGAAAGCTCTTCTTTACGAAGGTCCGATCGAAGGTCTCTCTCCTGGCCACCGAGCTCTTGCCACGATGCCGGAGATCATCAAGCTTATTGGTCTTATGAAAGTAATGTATCCTGCTAAACTTACTGGCCAGACAGTAGTACCTTTCCCTGCGCCAAACACTCCGATCTCAGGAGTGACTGCTATGGTGAACGGCGAAGCACCTAGAAATTATTCGCCGACATCGTTTTTGATCAATGCTATGCTGGACGCAAACCACCCCGAAAGGAAGTTTGATTATGTGGCGACTGTTTTTTTTACTGATAAGCTTTAATTTATATGCTGGATCGTCTTGTCCTTTAAAAGACGGCGATCTTGTTTTCATTAAGAGCCAGTCAGAACAATCAAAGCTATTAAAACTCACGACTGGGTCTGACTGGACTCACGTTGGGATGGCGTTCAAGAACGAAGCTGGCTGGGAGATCATCGAGGCCATCCAGCCTGTGAAGTGGACATCTCTTTATAGTTTTGTTCGTCGTTCAAAGGATCTTGCATTCGAAGTTCGCCGCGCGACTTTTGAATTTGATGCTGAAAAAGTGAAGTCATACGCTGTTGATAAACTGGCCCGCAACTATGATCTTATCTTCGCTTGGGACCAGGATCGTTGGTATTGCTCAGAGCTTGTCTGGAAGGCCTATAAGAAGGCGAGTGGTGAAGAGCTGGGCTCACTTGAGAAGATCGGTGAACTTCAGAATATCGAC
>JBEIQF010000386.1:0-3072 GCA_040376635.1 Halobacteriovoraceae bacterium | reverse complement strand
AATCGAAAGACAATTTACCTGAGAATCTTCTTGTATCCTGGATCTGAGATCCTTCGATACCAAGCTTGATGAAAGCTAGCTGGAAGTTTGCACCAACTGCAAGGAAGCCACCCGAAGTACTCACTGTTTCGCTTTGTTTAGCTGAGTAAGTGAAGATCGATGCAGTAGCATCAAGATCACCTTCAATACGAGACTGACCGATTTTTGCGTATGGAGTAACGATCCAGAACGACTTACTTACGCCAACCCAATATACAGTCGTCGTAGTTTTGAAATTAATATCTGCTTCAGGAGTTGAGCCATCAGCTTCCTGATGGAAGCTAACTTCACCACGACCTTGATCAAGACCAACAGCTACATCAAGTGGAAGTCCAAGGAAGCCGCCAACGTTCCAGCCTACGCCGAAAGTAGTTGATTTAATTTTTACATCATCAAATTCTTGTTCAGGAAGCATTGAAACTTCCGCGAAGATATCTAGCGGAAGGTGAACTCGTGCTGCTACACCTGCGTGATAAACACTTTTAAAATCTTTGCCTTCACCACCAGCTGCATCTACTACATCTGAGAAGTTTGGAGATTTGGTTTTACCAGCAACCACACCAACTTCAACACCCCAAGCACCGTCAGTTTCCGGAGCTGCAACAACTGTATGTGCAAAGTTACCACCGAACTCTTTCGTGACATCTTTTACATCATCTTTAGTGAGGTCATTGATTTGTACTTGTGAGAAAGCAGAGAATGAAAATGCGAGGGCAAGAGGGACCAAAAACTTCTTCATAAACTTCCTTGTGATAAATGAATGAGTCTATTTTCACCCATTTATCACAGGAATCCAGATAGGTAGATATTACTTGAGCATCCAGCTCTTCCAATAATCCTTGTTTTCGAATTTCTCAAACTCAGGTGTCATGTTGAGTGAATTACGCGTATCAATCATTACGGCGAACTCATCTGTGAATTCATTCTCATTGGCCTTAAGGAAGGCTTTCGGGTGTGGGCCGTGGTTGATTCCCTGAGGATGGAATGTAATGGCGCCTGCATCGATATTATCTCGAGAGAAGAAATTCCCCTGGTGATAGAAAAGAACTTCATCGTAATCGATATTTGAGTGGAAGAACGGAACCTTAAGGACGCCTTCCTTAGTATGCTCAAGCGGACGGGCAACAAAAGAACAGATCACAAAGTTGTGCGCAACAAACATCGTGTGGCCAGAAGGAGGGATGTGATATTTGTGTGAATTGATCGGACAGTAGTCATAGATCGAAATCTTCCATGGATAGAGAGATCCCTTCCATCCAACAGCATCAAGCGGATTAAATGGATACGTCACGCGAGTTGAAGTTCCACGGTGTTTGATATCGATGATGTATTCAGAAAGATCGTGTTCAGATCCAACTGCTGCTTCCGGAATATATTTAGCTGTCTGATCGTAAAGGGCGTTTGGTCCAAGAATGCCGCGAGAAGGTTCTTCGAATTCTGATTTAGATTCTACTTTCAAGATCTTCATCGGTTTAGTGACGAATGTTTTGTAAGTCGTGCCTCGAGGGATAATGACGTAGTCACCTTTATGAAGAGGAATGTGTCCGTAAGTTGTTTCCATGCGGCCTTCGCCTTCATGGATAAAGTACATTTCATCGAAATCAGCATTACGATAAAAGCTCTTCGGATTTTCAGTGATCGTACCGAGGTAAACTTCAAGATCGTTATTGAAGAGGATCTTCACGAATTTATTCTGAAGTTTCTTGTCATCAAAAAGTGGGGGAAGGTTTCTTGGTTTGAGATCACCAACAATGTGAGTCCAGTCAGTCGGTTTATTCTGGTGGTAGAGATGAGAAACGCGACCGAAGAAACCTTTTCTTCCGTGCTCTTCTTCATACATGCCTTCAGGGATTTTTACGTGTGCCTGTTTTGTAAACACACCACTCGATAGAAAATTCTCCATACTTCGTCCTATGGTTTAGCGTTGGGAGTACCAACGATATTTTTTAGTTTTCCGATTCTTTCAATTTCAAGTTCAAGGATATCACCTGGCTTGATCCATTTATCAAGCTCAAGGCCGCAACCTGTTCCTACTGTGCCCGAGCCAATGAAATCAGTGGCACGAATCCATTCTTCCATACCCATGTGTTCAATCATCTCGCCCCACGAATAGTGAGAGTCTCCTGATTGACCACGAGACCATTCTTCACCGTTCACTGAAGCAGTCATGAGTAGGTTTGGTTCTTCATAATTAAATTCATCAAACGTCACAATCACTGGACCCATGACAGAGCACCAGTCTTTACCTTTGGCAGGCCCAAGACGGATGGACATCTCCTTGCGCTGGATATCGCGGGCAGAAATATCATTCAGAATCGTGAAACCGAAAATATGTTTTTTGATATCTGCTGCTTTTACGTTCTTACCATCGCGGCCAATGACAACACCGAGTTCAAGTTCGTAATCAAGCTGTTGAGAATAGTACGGCCAGGGAATGATTTCATCGTGACCGATAAATCCAGTATTGCCACCTTTGTAGTAAGCAGGAATTTCATACCAGGCAGCGGGGACTTCTTCTTTTCTTTTTTCAAAACCTTTTTTCACATGTTTTTCGTGTGCATAGAAATCACGATACATAGCAATCTCATCAAGAGGAGCATCAAACGTTACGTCCTTTGCATCCCAGAGATTGAAGGCGATATCAGTCACTCCCATTTTTGAGAGCTTCAGGTAAATGTCCATCGTATGCATGAGCATCGTGATGGAAGCATCCTGATGAAGTCTAAGAAATTGAGCAAGTGAAGGAGGAGCAAAGAGTTGGGCACGATTGGCAGGATTATAGAATCCCTGTCTTCCAAATTCATGGGTCCACAGAAGATTCACATCAATGAGAGTTTTCTCATCAGCGAATAATCCAAGTCTTTTCTGAACACCAAAAGGAGTAGGTCTTTTAAAAGTACAGACTCTCATTTAAGCACCACCATATTTTTTCTGATAACGAGGAAGAACATCGGCCATCGCTTCATAGAAGTGTGACATCTCATCTTTTGTTCCAATCGAGATTCGTATGTGATCTGGCATGAGATTCGCTTT
>JBEIQF010000334.1:0-3664 GCA_040376635.1 Halobacteriovoraceae bacterium | reverse complement strand
TCAGGCAAAAGCGATCTGGGATATGAGCTTGAACTATTTCCCTTCAAAAGCTTTCGGAGCGTTTGCTACAGGTAGACCTGCAGTTGTGAGAAATCTCAGTATCCAGCAGGAATATCTCACTCAGGGTGCTCATTTCCTGAAGGACTTTTCAGAAGTTTCTGTTGCGGCCATTCACCAGGAAGTAGAAGGCTCATATATGGCCGTTGATCGTAAAGTATTAAGACGCCTTGGTCTGAAGTGGAACGAGCGTTTATTCAAATCAAAGATGGCAAAATTCTTCAATAAAAACTCATAGGATAACGACTATGCTTTACCGTGGTTTTAATCAGCTTGAACTCAAAAAGATTTCTGAAATCCTCGATAGAAATGGAGTGAAGTACGAAATCTCTCTTCCTGAGGAAGCAGTTGAGTACATGAATGATAAAACGAAACGCGTGAATCACCGTTTTATGGACAATGCCATGCAGATCGAAATCGACAAGGATGAGTTCGATAAGATCAATGCAAAAGATATCGCAATCCTTTTCGATCTTCGTATTTATAAGGAAGAAGAGTCACCATTTACTGAGGAAGAACTCGCTAACCTGGGTAAGGAAGAAGATCCGAAAACGGTGGTGAAGAAGCCTAATGAACATGCCAAGATGAATCAGGTCGCTGCCATTCTCGCGATTGCTGCTGTTACATTATTCTTTTTGTGGAAGCACAAGATTATCTAAGAGTCTTTTTCGAGTTTTTTCAGGACTTCTTCAACTTTCTTAATTCCGCGAGCGATGACTTCGTCTGTCGTTTCGCCCGGACCACGCGTGAGAATTGTCGCTGCTGAGTGAGAGTGACCGCCCCCGCCTAATGCAATAGCAATATTACCAACATCGTATTCACCAGAAGAGCGCAGACTCATTTTGATATGGTCTCCATCATCACGGAACATGCAGGCAACTTTGATATTGTTCAGAACGAGAAGGTTATTGATGAAGGCATGCGTATCTTCAACATCGCCCGCAAATTTATCGATATCTTCTTTTTTAAGAAGCATCCAGGCAATCGTTTCATCTTTATTTGTAGCAGCTGTATTCAGAATGCTTGCGAGGAAATGCATATGGTGAACACGTTTTGTTCCATAGATCCCATTATAAGCTTCCGGAGGATTAATTCCGGTATCCATGAGTTTAGCTACTAATTTGTGTGTAGATGCTGATACAGTAGGGTAGCGGAAAGAACTGGTATCAATAATGATCGAAGTGTAGATGGGAAGCGCCATCTTCTTCGTAAATTTAATTCCCAGATGTTCAATCATCTCGCCAACGAGCTGGCCTGTCGCTGCAGCTGTTACATCAATGCAGTGATCAGAAAGATCACGTCCGCGGCACGGATGGTGATCGATATAGAGAACGGGAATTTTGTCGCCAATGTAGTTGCAAATTTGGGTACCAGCACGAAGTTTTGTGTTGGTATCAACTACGATGATGAGATCGGGATTGAAATCCGGAAGTTTTGCCTGGAAATCTTTGAAACCGAGAACAACTTTGTCTTTATCAAGATACTGATAACGATCGAGAAGTGGTTCTTCATTCACGCAAAAACATTTCTTACCGTACTCGCGAAGCGCGAGACAGAGTGAAATTTCAGAGCCGATGCCATCAGCATCTGGATATTCATGAGTGGTAATGAGTATCCGCTCTGCTACTTGAATTCTTGACTTAAAAGTATCTAAAATAGTCATAGTTTTATTAATGATCTTTTCGGCACTTATGCCTTAGAACTAGAGAGCGATTCTAGTGATTGTATGGTGATTATGGATAAAATACTAGTAGTTGATAGAATCACTAAAGAATACCCGGGGAGAACGGCAGTCTCTCAGGCGAGTTTTGATGTTCATCAGGGCTCGATTCATGGATTTCTCGGCCCTAACGGAGCTGGCAAATCCACTACTATGCGCATGATTGCAGGATTAATGCCTGCAACATCAGGTTCGATCTCTCTCTTCGGGGAGAAAGTTGATCCTGAAAAACTGACTTTCAAAAACAAAATCGGCCTTCTCCCTGAGAATGCTCCTCTCTATCTCGACATGAGTGTTGAGAATTACCTGGCGTTTGTAGCAAAACTTCATCAGGTAAAAAATGTGAAGGAGAACGTTGAAAAGGTGATGACCGATCTTTCTTTGATCGAGAACCGCAAACGTTTGATTGGAAATCTTTCGAAAGGTTTCAAGCAGAGAGTTGGACTTGCTCAGGCAATTGTTTACGATGCACCTTTCCTGATCCTGGATGAGCCGACAAACGGCCTTGATCCTCAGTCCGTTGTTGAACTTCGCGAATTCATCAAGAAACTCGCTATCAATAAGACAATTCTCTTTTCTTCGCACGTCCTTCCGGAAGTGGAGCAGCTTTGTGATCAGATCACAATCATCCATCATGGAAAAATCCGTGCAACAGGCAATCTTCACGAGATTCACAAAAAATTCAGACAAGGTCTGGTTCTAAAAATCGGAATTGGTGAAAACGAAACTCTTCCTGATTTAAAACTTTTCGGTAAACACGAAATTTCCCAGCAGCATATCGTCGGCCATGAAAAACAGTTCCATCTGGTTTTCGAAGATGATCGAGATTGTCGTGCGGAACTGGGTAAATATCTTATCACTCAAGGTGTCGGTCTTCTTACTCTTCAGGTTGAATCCCCTGAACTGGAAGACATCTTCTTACACGCAACGGAGCAAAGAACATGATCTGGACGCTATGGAAAAAAGAAGTCTCTTCTTATTTCTCTTCGCCACTCGCATATGTGTTAATTGGTTTATTCTCTCTTATTACGGGAACATTCTTTTTTAACTTACTTGTGACTTATACGGACGGTATCCAGGCGATGCCTCAGAATATGGCGCAGGAAATCTCATTCGTTGAAGAAGTTGTTCTGAAGCTTTTCGCGAACATCAATTTCATGTTCCTGATCTTTATCCCGCTGATCACGATGAAGCTTTTCTCTGAAGAAAAAAGACAAGAGACTCTCGATCTTTACTGGCTATCTCCGCTTCGTGACTGGCAGGTTGTGACCGCCAAGGGGCTTGCAGCACTGACTCTCATCCTTGCTATGCTTGTCATGACGATTGTATTCCCTCTGATTATCTGGGGAGTAGGAATCAAGGATTTCTCTCTACTTGGTTCTGTTTATTTAAGCGTGTTGCTGAATGCCTGCTGTTACATCTCATTAGGATTGTTCTGTTCTTCACTTTCGGGAAACCAGATCATCGCGGCCTTGTTATCAGTACTTGGCATCATGTTCCTCTGGATGATTACATGGGGCGGACATCTCAACTCAAATTACATTGTTGCTGAGATCTTTACCTATATCGGAATCACATCACACTTTGAAAGAGTGATCAGAGGCCTACTTGGTACTCAGGATATTATTTATTATGCAACTTTTGTCTTTATGTTCGGATTCCTCACCGTGAAGAGTCTCGGAAGGAGAAACTGGTAATGAAAAACTGGTTATTCCCTCTTTGGGTCATCATGGATGTTCTGATCTTTCTTGCTGCAATTGCCTTGTGGATTGCTGCTCCTGAATACAAAACGCTGAATGTAGGACTCACTGTCTTTGCTTTCGCTCTGGCATTCCTCCTCATGTTCATTAAGTTTGAAGAGATCAAGATTTTTGTCCGAAGTAAGTA
>JBEIQF010000215.1:0-6060 GCA_040376635.1 Halobacteriovoraceae bacterium | reverse complement strand
TTGTTGATACTCTGTGTTTTTGCCAGTAAAGCGACTGGTAAACTTGGTATACCAACTCTGGTGGTTTTTCTCGCGGTCGGTATTCTTGCCGGAAGCGAAGGCATTGGTCAGATCTATTTTAATGATGCACGCAAGACTCAATCACTGGGTATTCTTGCTTTATCCTATATTCTTTTTTCCGGTGGTCTTGATACCAAATGGCAATCTGTAAAACCAATCTTTAAAGAAGGACTGGCACTTTCAACTGTCGGCGTGCTTTCCACGTGTCTTCTTGTTGGATGCTTCATTCACTATGTGATGGGCTTTCGTTTTCTGGATGCCTTCCTGATCGGCGCGATTATCTCGTCAACGGATGCTGGTGCTGTCTTCACTGTTCTTCATGCAAAGGCCGTAAATCTTCGAGGATCACTTGGTCCGCTTCTTGAAGTGGAAAGCGGATCCAATGATCCGATGGCGGTATTCCTGACGACCACAATTCTTCAGATGATGCAGAATCCACAATTTCAAGTTGTCGACATGATTCCTCTGCTCATCATGCAGATGGCGATTGGTACAATCATGGGCCTTGCGATCGGGAAATGTTTAGTCTGGATGTTTAATAAGATTAAACTTGAGATTGAAGGTCTCTACATGGTCCTTTCCATCTCTGTTGTGATCTTTATCTTCTCAGCTACTCAAGCTCTCAAAGGGAATGGGTTCCTCGCAGTTTACTTAGCAGGTGTTGTTCTCGGAAATAATAACTATGTGTTTAAGAAATCTCTTAGCCGAGTTCATGATGGTATTTCATGGCTCATGCAGAGTGCGATGTTTCTCACACTTGGTCTTCTTATTAATCCAAGTGAGGTATGGAAAGTTGTTGTGCCGGGACTGATGATCTCTCTTTTCATGATTGTTCTTGGCCGTCCCATCAGTGTGTTTGTTTCGCTTTTATTCTCCAAGCTCAATCTTCGTGAAAAAACATTGGTGTCATGGGTAGGCCTCAGAGGATCGGTTCCGGTCATTCTTGCTACCTATCCACTTGTCGCAGGTATTGATGGGGCCGGAGTTATCTTCAACATTGTCTTCTTCGTTTGCTTAACATCACTGGTTCTTCAGGGAACAACAATTCCTTATATGGCAAAACTTCTTAAGGTTTATGATACGAAGGCCTTAGCAAAACCAGACTATTCATCCACTCCCGGAAGTCTTAAGGATGTGGTGATGGTGGAAGTACCGGCCTATTCACAGGTTAAGGAAAAATCCATTGTTGATCTCGGGATTGAACCATCTAAAGTTCTCATCGTTGGTATCGAAAGGAATGGTGAAGTCATCATTCCTAAGGGAAGCACGCAACTTGAGAGTCACGATAAACTCTCCGTCATGGCCGATGATGATGCTCTCGCCGACTTTGTTGAAATGCTTTACTCTCCTCCGGGCAATGGTCACGACACTCTGGCAGCCTAAAAAAAATATATTGTATTTTACAAGTCTTCTGATTACCCTTTTATCATGACTAAACTTACATTCATGGCCCTGTTTTTCTCTCTATCTCTCTATGCACAGGACTTCACGTTCGATAAGGAAAAAGGAAGAGCAGTTCCTAATTTCCTTTGTCAGCTGAAACTGATGAAAGGAAAAGTCTTTAAGAAATCAGGGCAGGAACTTGTTGAAGTGAAAGTCGGAGAACGATTCAACAAAAACGACACTATCGTGACTGGTGAACAATCTCTTGCAAAAGTTCTTGTGGTCGATGACACCATGATCACAGTTGGTCCTTCATCTGAATTAAACTTTGCTGAATTCGAATACACAGACAAAGATAATCGCAAAATTCTCTACAATCTTGTAAAAGGCCAGCTCTCAGGTCACGTTCGCCAGAAAGCAAAGGACGGCGATATCAATTTCAAGACGAAATATACAGTTCTTGGAGTTCGTGGAACAGAGATTCTCATGAATTTCAGATCAGTGAACGACAAAGAAGTTTCTGAGTATGCTTTAGCTTCCGGCAAGGCCGTAGTGACTGATGACAAAAATGAAAAGCATGAACTACAAAAAGGTGAACACCTGGTTTTCATTCACGATACTGTGAAACAGACAAGTGCTGTTGAGAAGTTGAAACTCACAAATGAAGAATTAAATCGCCTGAAAGCGATGAAGATTGATGAATCAAAAGAATTCAAACCTACAATGCCATACTATAAAATCGGAGACGTTGCTCAAAACACAACTCAATCAGATTCTATGGATGAAAATGCTCCTGAAGAAAAACGTGTGAATAAAAAACACTGGAAAGAAAATCTCGAGCAGCTTAACAAAAACCTGAAAGAAAATTCTAAAAAGAGGTAATGATGAAAAAGTTTTTCCAGATCCCTGCTCTATCAAGCAACGTCTCAATAGGACTATTACTCGTAAGACTCGTTATGGGTGTTGCCTTCATTCTTCATGGTTGGGGAAAAATCCAGGCCCCATTCAGCTGGATGCCAAATTCAAATATTCCGGGAATTTTCCTTTTCCTCGCTGCTCTTTCTGAATTTGGTGGTGGTATTGCTCTCATTCTTGGATGCCTGACTTCCCTTGCTTCACTGGGATTAGCTTTCACAATGGCGGTTGCCGTTTATTTCCACGCTGTCGTTTTCGGTGATCCATTTGTAAGCAAAGGCGGAGGATCATACGAACTTGGTATGCTCTACTTCGCCCTTTCCATCATGTTTGTACTTGCTGGACCAGGTAAATTCTCACTCGATAAAACGATCTTCGGCGAGAAGTAATTACTGATTAACAATACTTAAAATATTACCGTCCGGATCCTTAAACCAGGCGACCTTCATTTCACCCATCAGATGAATGTCGCCCTCGATTTTTGTATCCGGCATATCAGTGTAATGCTCAAACTGAATTCCCTTGCTCTTTAACTCTTCAACTTCTTTTTTTAAATCATCTCCTACAAACCATGTAAGTGCGGTTGCTTTATTTGTTCCTGCAAACTCTGACTCATACACTTCAACAGTTGTGTTCCCACACTTGTACATCTGGACACACTCTTCAGACTTCTCAAGTGGTTTCAAACCAAGTTTTCCTTCGTAGAACGACTTCGCTGCTTCCAGATTCTTGACTCCGATGGTTGCTGCCGGACTTTGATTACCTAACATAAAAAACCTCCTGTTCACTTAAGGATAATTTTAAACACGTCTAACGGCACATTGATTAAAATTGAAGATCGATGGAGGTTAGCTATGATTGCTTGCACATTAAAAGACGAAAACACTGTTGAATTAGACATGCAGGGAGAAATAACAGCTGATGACTATAAAAAGATCACGCCCCAGCTCAAAAAATATTTTGAGGAAAAAGGTAAGATGAAATTTCTTATCGTAGTTGATCGGGTAAAAAGTTTTTCTCTCGGAGCAGTTTTCCAGGACATTAAACTCGATCTGATGAATCTCAAAAACATCGGTGCCACGGCCATCGTGGGCGACAGAAAAAGCCAGGAAGTGCTCACCAGCATGATCGATAAAGTCTTCCCAGAGAAGGTCGAATTCTTCGAGAACAATGACCTTAAAGGGGCCAATGAATGGCTTCAAAACGTGGCCTAAGCCCCTGAAAAGCAGGGTATAAACGTCATATCGTTATATTTTTAAAAGGGAATGTCCGATAGAACCTTCCACAAATCCCAAAACAGGAAGTTTACTATGGATCGTTCCCTTCTCAAGACTATTACCTCTTCCGAAATCCCGTCTCTTCTTGAAAAAGCTTCTCTGTTTGGTGGAAAAATTGCGCAGCCTACTCCTGCTACAAACATTATTTCAAACATCAAAAGTTTTGATATCGATAATGGTCTTATCACCATCAAACTCTTTGAAGAGATCACTCTTGAAAGCGAAAGACCAGTTTCAATCAATCTCAACTATCGCAGTGTGAATTTCACTCTCGATTCAAAACAATACTCTCTGGAAGGCACTACTCTTACTGGTCCCGTTCCCACAGTCGCAAAAGGGCTCGTCATCAGAGACACTGAAAGATACGTTCTTCCCTTCGGTTCTCAAACAATGACTTTCATTCACCGTGTAGAAAAACGCGGCGGCACTCTCGACCTCGATGTCACGATGGTTGATGTCTCAGCAAGAGGTATGGGAATTCTTGTGAAGAATGCTGAAGAAGAAATGCTGATGAAAAACGATCACATCTGGATCAGAACGATCAATAACGTAAAACTTGAAGAACCCATCTTCGCGAAGATCATCTATGCGATCAACCGCAAATATAAAGATGGCACTCTTGAAATTAAGGCGGGAATATCGCTTGAAAAACAAATCCCCGAAGAACTCTTCAGGGATTTGCAGCAATTGTGTCGATTGGTTTTAACAGCGTAGATTAGAAAAGATCGTCGTCGCTTGAAAGGCGTGAGAGAAGAGCTTTCTCGTTAGCAATCTCTGCTTCCAGGCGTGCGATGCTGTCATCATTGTCTGTTGAGCCTTCATGATCCAAAGTCAAATTTTCCATTCTTGTATCCTCTCTAAGGGTAGAACTTTTAAGACCCATCGTGTGTATCACGTTTAAAAATTCCGTGGCCCTTATCTCTTCTGTCATGTCTTTTTTTCAGGTTGGATTAAGTTTCGGTGGCCATGATTTTGGCCGCAATAAAGTTTGGTAAAGCATCTGCGTAACAAATCGGGCGTGCGATGAGCTCTCCTCGTTCCTTACACCCACCCTTACATCACCAGGCGAACATTCAGGGCCTTGCGAATACCGGAGAACATTACTCAGGCCAGTTTTGTCCCCGAGTGAAGGTGCAGTTCTCACATTTACTTACCCATTGCTTCGTTCTTTTGACAGGCCGTTTGAGGCCTATTACCGTTTAAGGATCAAGGAAGGTTTATGAAACGGATTTTATACCTCTTGCCTATCGTACTGATGGTGAATAACGTTCACGCATGGGGCCCGGACGGCCACAAGATCGTTGCTCAAATCGCACAAGACATACTTACTCCCAATGCTCAAAAGGCGATTCAAAAGCTGCTTCCTGATCAGGATCTGGCCTCTGTCGCTAATTGGGCCGACTCAATCAAAGGTCAGGCGGAATGGGTCCACACGAAGCCCTGGCACTTCGTCGACATCGCTGACGGTAATGACTATGAGACTGCTGAGCACGCGCCTGAGGGCGATATTGTGGAAGCTATCACGGAATCAGTGGCAGTCCTGAAGCAGGCCTCTTCAAGCACTGTCGATAAACAAAACGCACTTAAGTTTATCGTTCACTTTGTGGGCGATATTCATCAACCGCTCCATGTGGGTCGTCCTGACGATCACGGCGGGAACTCGATCAAAGTTATGTTCATGGGGAGAAGTATGAATCTTCATTCTCTATGGGACAGCGGCATGATCAGTAAGCAGAAGATGGATTACATGCAGTACGCACGCTTCCTTCAAGGTCAAAGCACGTTCACTGCTCCTTATGATCTTCCGGAAATTTCTTTCAGCCAGATCATTGAAGAAGATATGAGCTCAAGAAAAGAGATCTATAACTTCAAACCGATTGATGCTGGTCCCATTAAACTCGATGACAGTTATCTGAAAAGAAATCTTTCGACGATGAATGAGAGATTACTGACGGGTGGAAAACGATTAGCGAATCTTCTGAACACAATCTACAAATAAAGAAAGGCCCCTTTCGGGGCCTTTCTCTTTTCATCTTACTTAATCAACTTGTGAATTTCTTCTGCATCACCATGGGCCACTTCAATAAACTCAGCAAAAAGATCTGCGAGTTTATTTGCATTTGCACCCATGCTTGATGGCGTGTACTTGTTTGAAAGGTATTCAAACACACCCTGGATCACATCATTCTTATTCTGTTTATCACCAATGATCGCCTGGATAGAAGCAATCAGCTTACGACCATCCGGAGTGCCCATTTCGAACTTATGGATAGCTGCCTGAAGTTTCTTACGATCACGACGTGTGATACCGATACCAGAACGCTGAGGACCACCAGGAACGTTATTTGGAGATGGAGCAAACCATCCGCCGATGTCACCATCAACAAGGTTACCTGCTGTAACGATTTTACCAGTCTTCACGCTG
>JBEIQF010000211.1:0-6128 GCA_040376635.1 Halobacteriovoraceae bacterium | reverse complement strand
GACTTCAGGTTAAGACGAAAGTGACTCATGAGTCGAGTGTAACGAGATCAGTTCTGAATTATATTGATGAGCTGAAGCCGGATATCTTGTTCGTTGGACACAAAGGTCTCACGGGTATGGATAAAGTTTTGTTTGGCTCTGTCGCTCGTAAACTTGTAACGATGTCACCAATTCCGGTTATGGTTATCAAAAATAATCATCCGATGAAAAAAATGAGCGCATTAGTCGATGGTTCAGATACTACTTCTGAGATCCTTGCCACTGCGATGAAGCTCGCAACAGGTTACAAATCTGCTCTCTCAGTTGTCTCTCTGGTACCATCATTCCCCGGCATCTATTCATCCATTTCTGGAGAGTATTCATCTTCACTCATACATGCCTTGAAAGAAAAGCTGGCGGAGACTGCTTCTGAAATTACAACTAATGTAAAGACGATCTTGAATGGTTTTCCGGCCGAGACATTTATTAAAGTGTCTCATGAAAAAGATGTAGGTTATCACTTGAAAGAAATCCTGGAAGATCATGACGTAAATCTTGCGATTGTAAAAAAATACAGCAGTTCACGTCTTGATCAAATTCTTCTGGGATCCGTTTCTCTCAGAATCCTTGAACTTTACCGGGGCAACATCCTGGTTCTTCATTAGGTATAAATGAACCAGAAAGATGGATTGAAGCGGATACCCTGGTCCGAATCATCAGAAAATCTTCTCAGCTTTTTTGGAACAACCAGAGAATCTGGATTGACTGACTATCAGGTCATTCAAAAATCTCTTGAATTCGGTCTTAATATCCTGAGAGTCAATCCACCACCTGGAAAACTTGAAATTTTCTGGAAACAGCTTAAAAATCCAATGGTCCTCACCCTTGGTGTAGCGGCCTTGATCTCTATATTTGTGGGTGAAAGTCTTGATGCTATTGCTATTCTGCTGATTCTTATCATCAATGCATTCATAGGATACTTTCAGGAAAATAAATCTATCAATGCCATCGAAGCATTAAAAAAACTTTCAGCACCGAAAGTCCGTGTGATCCGAAATAGGAAGGCACAGACGATAAATTCAGATGCCATCGTTCCCGGAGATATTATTCAACTTGAAGCGGGTGATCTAGTCAGTGCTGATGCCAGAGTCATTGAGGCATGGCAACTATCAGCAGACGAATCCACACTGACAGGAGAATCACTCCCTGTTGAAAAAAAGAATGTTGTTCTTCCTCAGGAAACATTGCTGGCCGACAGAGCAAACATGCTTCATTCGGGATCAGCCATAAGTTCTGGTTCAGGGTATGCGATTGTCACACAGACAGGCATGAACACTGAAATGGGTGAAATTGCCGGCATGCTTGGAGAACAGGGAGAAAATAAAACTCCTCTTCAGATCAAACTCGAAAAGGTTACAAAAAAACTTATCTTCCTTGGTTTGATTGTTATTATCGCTGTTATCATCATCCGGTTGAATGAAGGGTCCTCGGCCATAGAGATTCTCATGGCGGCCATAAGTCTTGCCGTTGCTGCTATTCCGGAGGGGATGCCGACAGTCGTCTCACTTGCACTTATGCTGGCCGTTCATCGAATGACAAAACGTAAGGCCATCGTCAGAAATCTCTCATCGGTGGAAGCTTTAGGATCTGTGGACGTCATCTGTACGGATAAAACCGGCACCCTTACAACTGGTATCATGACTGCGTCTGAGCATTTCCTTTTGAATTCCAATCAAGAAGAATCTTTTTTTCGTGCAATCATACTTTGCAACAATGCTTCCGATACCGGGGATACGACTGAAATCGCACTTTTGCAGTATGCTGAGAAAATGAATTTTGACGTATCAAAAATTCGATCAGAATTTAAACGACTCCATGAATTCAGTTTTGATAGTCATCGAAAAAAAATGAGTGTCCTTATTCAGTCTCCACATGGTGAATTCGTCTATATCAAGGGTGCCCCTGACAGTATGTTCGGGGTTGCTGCAAACTCTGAAGAAGAATTAATAATCCTGAAAGAAAAGACTCAAGGCTTTTCTTCGAAAGGTTATCGACTTCTGGCCGTAGCCCAGAAGTCCGGTCATGTTTCTAGTGTTGAAGAGGCAGAGTCAAGCATCACAATTTTAGGTCTGATTGTTATTTCAGATCCGGCGAGACCTGAGGCCATGGATGCAGTGAAAGAGTGCAAAGACGCTGGAATCAGAGTTGTCATGATCACAGGGGATCACGGCGAAACTGCTAAGGCGATTGCAAAAGAAATTGGCATTATCAGCTCTGAAGAAGAAAGAGTTATTACGGGGAAAGAACTTGAAATCATGTCTGATGAGGATTTCTTAAAACAAGTCGATCATATCGCGGTTTACGCTCGTGTATCTCCAGCGCATAAACTAAGAATTATCAAAGCTCTTCAGTCGAAAAAACATTTCGTAGCAATGACTGGAGATGGAGTGAATGATGCTCCGGCATTAAAATCTGCTGAAATCGGTATCGCCATGGGGAAAGGCGGAACAGAAGTAGCACGACAAGCGGCCGATATTGTTCTTGCTGATGATAACTTTGCAACGATTGTTTCAGCGGTTGAAGAGGGAAGAGCCGTTTATGGAAACATCAGGCAGACCATTCAATATCTGCTTTCTACAAACCTAGCCGAGATTTTGATTGTGCTTGGATCTTCTCTTGCAGGGTATGCTGTTCCTTTCAATCCAATTAGTCTTTTATGGATTAATCTTATTACGGACGGGCTCCCTTCACTTGCTCTAGCTGCAGAACCTCTTGAGAAAAATATTCTATCTGAAAGTAATCGTCCAAATCCTTCGAGTTTCTTTGATCGCCGATTTACGACAGAACTTATTCTGATGAGTCTAGTTATGACTATCATTGGACTAGGTGGCTACATTTATTTAAGTCAGGTAACAGATGCTTTGTCTGCGAGAAGCTTAACTTTCAGTCTTTTGGTATTTCTTTGCTTATCACGTGTTTTTTCATGCAGAAGCGAGAAGAAAACTTTCTTTGAATTAAAACCAAACATTTTCCTTATATCGTCAGTGACTCTGACTTTTATCTTTCATTCAATCATGCAGAGGACAGAACTCTTCGCTAAGATTTTTGAAGTTCGACCTTTAGACTTATATGAACTTTTATTTCTTTTTGGAGTAAGTCTCATTCCTTCAACATTCATTGAAGTTTATAAACTTATATCGAGGGGACACAAATGAAAGTGGCAGTTTATGATACTCATAAGTTTGAGATACCCTTCCTTCAAAAAGAAAATGAAGGTTTTGGACACGAACTTAAATACATAGAAGGCAGATTGACGAAAGATACTCTGGCCCTTTCGAAAGGAGCTGAATGCCTGTGCTGTTTTGTTAATGATAAAGTTGATGCTGAAGTTATCAAAACTGCATATGAAAACGGAGTCAGGCTGATTGCGCTTCGATCTGCGGGCTTTAATCATGTTGATGTAGGCTTTGCAAAATCCATCGGAATGAAGGTTGTTCATGTTCCGGAATATTCACCATATGCTGTGGCAGAACATGCTGTAGGAATGATTTTAACGATGAATCGAAAACTTCATAAAGCTTACAACCGGGTGAAAGAGGAAAACTTCTCTCTTGATGGTCTGGTGGGTTTTGATATTCATGGTAAAACGATAGGAGTTGTCGGGACTGGTAAAATCGGAAAGATTTTCGCGAAAATTATGTCTGGTTTTGGCAGTGAAGTTCTGCTCTTTGATAAAATTCCTGATGAAATTTTTGCGAAATCAATTACTGCCCGCTACACAAATATCGATGAGATTTATAAGAAGGCAGATATCATATCCCTCCATATTCCTCTTACTCCAGAGACTAAATATCTGATCAATGAAACATCCATCTCGAAAATGAAGAAGTCTGTCATGATCGTGAATACAGGTCGAGGTAAGTTGATTGATACGAAAGCATTAGTCAGAGCACTCAAAAATGGATCTATCGGTTTTGCCGGTTTAGATGTGTATGAAGAGGAAGAAGGTATTTTCTTCGAAGATAAATCTGAATCTGGGATTACTGATGATTGCCTGGCAAGACTCCTGACATTTCCCAATGTTTTTATCACTGCTCATCAGGCCTTTCTGACTCAAGAAGCTTTACATAATATTGCTCACACGACTCTAGAAAGTGCGAATGATTTTGAGAATGGTACTCATTTAAAACATCAAGTTCCGGGAACCTAGAGTCGGATTAAAAAATCCTCATCCGTTTTAAATATTGTCATCTTGTTTGAGTTATAAAATTGATTTTAATTTATTGTTTTTTTCGTGAAGAATGTGTCTTGAGGTGAAACATGAAATTACTATTCTCCATTCTTTTTCTTATTTCTACTTACAGTTCTGCACATGCCGAAATATCTCTTTCTGATCTTGGAATGAGTAACGAAGTGAGTGTTGCTGAGACAACGCCAAAATTTGAATCAGAGATGAAAGAACGTACTGAAAAACTAAGGAAGCACCAGGTACTTGGTCTAACGACGTGGGGAATGATGTCAGCTACAATGCTGACAGGTGGGAGTGCTCTTGATTCCAATCTTCATATGTATCTTGGTATGGCAACAGGAGCTCTTTATTTAACGACCGCATACTATTCTTTAACTGCACCCAAACCAACAAACATCAAAGATAAAACTCGAATGAAATGGCATAAGGCCCTCGCATGGGTTCATTTTCCTCTCATGCTGATCGTTCCTTATCTCGGTTACCAATACAAAAAACATGAGGATAATAATCAGAAACATTCAGCTCTTGAAAAGCAACATTCTGCGCTTGCTGGTGCTCTATATGGAACGTTTACAATTTCAACGGCTCTCATGGTCATTGAATTTTAAGGTATAACATGATGAAAAATATAATTCTTTTTTTATGGCTACTTCCATTTTCTGTCCTGGCACAAAATTGGGAGTTGTCTTCAAGCACAGCTCAGTACGAAGTCAAACATCTGGTTAAGAAAGTTTATTCCGAATCAAAAGAACTGAAAGGAAAGATGAATTGCTCAGCAACTGAATGCGAGTTCCTCGTTGCTGCACCAATTAAGAGTTTTACATCCAGTGACTCAAATCGAGATTTGAATATGCTTGAGACTACTGAAGCTTCGAAGTTTCCCCTGACTATGGCAAAGGGCAAATTCTCTTCGGATAAATTAAAGCTTAAGCAAAAATGGACTCTTCCAATTGAGGTGGAGTTTCACGGTGTCACAAATATTTATAATGCAGAGATTGAACCAACCAAGGATATGTCATTTAAGTCGAATTTTAATCTGAAGCTTGATCAGCATAAAATTGATCGCCCATCATTGTTTGGGATAAAGATAGAAGATTCAGTACCAATGATTTTTAAGCTCGAGTGGAAACAGATTTAAGACGAGCAGAGGTCATTGCTACCAGACTTTTTTAGGGATAGTCTTAGAAAATGAAAAAAATTGTCATCACAGGTGGACCTGGAGCAGGAAAAACGGCAGCACTGGAAATGGCTCGGATCAGATTCGGGGAACAGGTTTTTGTTCTTCCTGAAGCTGCTACCATTTTGTTTCATGGAGGTTTTCCCCGTAAATCTACTGGGCCTGCAAAAAAGGCATCTCAGCGATCTATTTATCATATCCAGAGGGAACTCGAAGCCGTCGCCGTTGCAGAGTCTAAAAGTTCCGTCATCCTTTGTGATCGGGGTACTGTAGATAGCCTGGCATACTGGCCAGGGCAGGCTGATGAATTCTGGAATGATGTCGGCTCAAGCCTTGAGAAAGAATACGCACGTTATGATCTTGTCATTCACCTCAGAACACCTACGCTTGATCATGGCTATAACCACCAAAATCCCTACCGAGTTGAATCGGCCATTGAGGCAAAAATCATTGACGAGAAGATTGCTCTCGTCTGGAGAAACCATCCGAATGTTATCACTATTGAGAGTGAAACAGACTTCGTGAGCAAAGTTGCCAAGGTCATGGAAATACTAGCTAAAGAAATTTCTTAATGCTGTGAAGTGAAAGCTTAATTTTCTGGTGGGATTAGTTTAAGTTCATTATCCTAATAACATGTTTAAGGCATTATTTGAGCACTCATCATTAGGTATTATTATCTCAGACGAGCAAGGAGTCATCCTTGATGCCAATCCTTTTGCCGCG
>JBEIQF010000218.1:0-5926 GCA_040376635.1 Halobacteriovoraceae bacterium | reverse complement strand
GATTTTCGCACAGAAGTTATCTGTATCATTGAGAAGAACAAACGCTACAAAAATTATAAACAAAGAATAAGATCATTCCATTTCTTTCAAGAGGTACCTAGTGAAAAGACTAACCATAAATAAGCAGATTCTTCAGGATGAACTGAATGTCGAGCTCACCGGAGCTATCGACGAAGATTCTGATTTTAAGGAACTTCTTGGACTTGAACAGAAAACAATCTCGTTCGACTTCGATAAAGTAAATATGATTAACTCTTGCGGTATCCGCGAGTGGATTAAGTTTCTCGAGAAGATTCCTGAGAAGACAAACATCATCTACAGAAACTGTCCTCAAATCATCATCGAACAAATCAACATGGTTCACGGCTTCTTCCGCAAAGGCGCTTCTATTGAATCGTTCTATGCTCCTTACTATTGTGAGAAGTGCGGGAAAGAACAAAAAATACATCTGAAGGCGGAACAGGTTAAAAACCGTAAGGCCCCAAAAATGGAGTGTCCGAAGTGTGGAGATGAGATGGACTTTGATGCCATCGAAGCTCAGTACTTCAGTTTTCTAGGGAAAGTATGAGCGAATTTTTAGCTTACGATCATTTATTTGACCCGGTAGTCGTGGTCAACCTGAAGCAGGAACTGGTTTATTTCAATAACCAGGCCTCTATCTTCTTCAAACTACCTCCGCGTGTTTTGAAATCAAAGAACCATCTGATTCAGCTTTGTGATACCGGCGATCTCGATCTCGAAGAATGGCTCAATAAGGCCCTTCTCTCTTTTGATGTACAGATTTCTCCTGAAATTAAACTTCATCTTCCTCACGATCCTGAAACTGAATACTACGTGACGATGAAACTCATTCCGGTTCAGACTGCGAGTGGCGCGAACTACGCGATTGTCTTCCACGACATGACAGTTGAAACAAAACTTCATCTCAAATACCGTGAACAACTTGAAGAACTGAAAAAAACTCACGCACAGATTCTTCAGGCAGATAAACTCACGACTCTCGGCGAACTTACAGCGAACATCTCTCACGAGATCAATAACCCGCTTACAATTGCCGCTGGCCACTCGGAAATTATCAGAGACTATCTGAAATCCAAAGATCCAGTCTCAAAAATTCCGAAACTACTTAGCGCCAACGACACGGTTCTTCAGTCCCTCGATCGCGTGAACCAGATCATTAAAAACATGAAAGACTTTCTTCACCAGAGTGAAGAACAAAAAGAATACTGCGATCTCGGCACTCTCATTGATGCCGCCATCGAGTGGATTCAACCAACGGCCAAGAAAGCGAACGTGACGATCAAGCGTCAGTTCACTGATCACTCGGTTGCTCTTGTGAACCGTATCAAGCTTGAGCAGGTTGTCATTAACCTCATCAAGAACTCGATTGATGCTATCACTGGTGCGAACATCGCAAACGGCGAAGTCACTATCTCACTTGTAAAAAATGAAACTGATCAACAAACATGCATTGATATCACCGATAATGGTCCGGGAATGCCGGATAAAATCAAAGAGAACCTTTTCAAACCTTTCCAGAGTACAAAAGACTCAGGTCACGGTACGGGTTTAGGCCTCTCTATTTGTGCTAAAATCGTTGAATCGCATAAAGGTAAGCTTGAACTCGTTGAATCGGAGAAAGGCTGTAAATTCAGAATCAAGCTTCCTCTGATCGAGATCTACTCATATACACGTAACGACCGCTCTCTTTCCGGAAACAAGAAACAGAAGCGAATCCTCGTTCTTGATAACGAAGTTCAAATCCTGAACGTACTCAACACATTCATCTCTGATGATGATCTCGTGTTCATCGGCTCAAGTGATCCGATGGATGCCCTCGCCTTCCTTCAGAAAGCAAATATTGACCTGATTGTGACTGACTTTCACATGCCGATCATGAACGGCAGTGAGTTTGCGTATAAAGCGCGCGAGTTCGGCTACACAGGTCCGATCCTCTACATGACGAGTTCTAAATTCATTGAGCAATTTAATAAAGACAAGCGTGATCTGGATATCGGTGGCCTCATCGTTAAGCCTTTCACACGTGATGACGTCATGAAGACGATTCATGGATCACTTAAGGCCAAGGAAGCTCAGCATGATTCCTAAAAAGCCTGAGGACATGAACATTCTGATCATCGACGACGAAGAGAAGATCTGCGAGCTCATTAAGATCTTCCTTGAGAGCGCCTTCCCTTTCCGTACAGTGGTCTCTGCGCCAAACGCTGCCCAGGCCATGCAGAAGTTCGCCAACCAGGACTTTGACTTGATCATTATCGACCACGTGATGCCGGGTAAAGCTGGTATTGAGTTCGTCGAGCAGCTCCGTAATTCGGTTAAATACTCTAAATTGAAAGTTATCCTGATAAGTGGCTATCTTCAGCAGGAAGACGTTTTAACGGCGATTAAATATGGAATTAAGCATATTGTGGTGAAGCCGTTTACGAGACAGCAACTGGTGAATCAGGTGGCGGATATTTTGAAAATCTCGCTTGAGAGCGAGCCCGCTTAGTAAAGATGACAATTAAGGATCTGGATAATGACACGGTGGACTTGGATCACACTTCATTCCATTTTCAAATGTACAGTATAGGAAATTGAGTTGATTCATTCCTTCAGGATCAAGAGTTAGATTATCAGGTGCATTTGCAATTAGTACACTCACTCGCGACCAACAATTATGGCTCAAGGTAAAACCTCTTGCGGTACCAATATTTACAGCTGCCGGGCCATTAATACTTATATCGCCACCGCCGCTACCAATCGAAATAAACTCTCCGATTCCAGGAACATAAGGGTAAGACAAACTCAAACTAGTATAATTTTCGCCACCAATGTAAGCAGTTCCAAAGACAGAGGCATTTCCATCTAGAGAGCCGCTAAATCTCAATATAGATTGATCAATATGATAACCTTTAAAAGTAGAAGTTCCATCAAGTGAATTGCGAATACTAGAATTCATTCCAAATTCAACTGCATAGTAAGTACTAATTGCAAGTAGACCACGCACTTTAACAAAAATATCGTAATTATTAACGTCCTTAAGTTCAAATTTACCATCAAGATCGAGATCGGCTTCTTGAGTCTGAGGAAAAGTACCATCATCTAAACGAGATACTTTAACTACTCCATGCCCATCCATAATTATATTGTTAGATGAATCAAGATTCATGGAGCCAATAAAGTCGCCATAAATTGAAAATGTTTTTGTACTCTTTATGGAAATATGGGGTTCTCCAATTATAGTGCCTGAAAAATTAATAATTTTGGCAGACTCAACAGTTACATTTTGAACATATGAACTAAACAATCCAATATCAGTTAAAATCTCTGAAGTTCCACAAACAGAGGAATTGAATATATTGAATTGTCCATTCACAACAGAAGTCAGACTTTTAATATTATAAGATCCGTTGAGACCTTTAAAAAAAGTCCAGTCCTCAAAACGACCAGATGCATTCTTGCAAAGTCTCAATGCACTTATGAAGATATTCTCTTCTCCATATGAAACTGAGACACTGCCATCAACATGATTTTTAACATTCAAATATTTTAGGATAGACGAATTAGTAGTTTTAGGTTTGAATTTTGTTCCATCATAAATGAAATCAACCGCAGTCAGATCTATTTTTTCATAACCAAGCTTCGCTGCACCAGTTCCTAAGATAAAAAGAAAAGTAACTGGGATTAATTTAAGATATTTTGTCATACTATTTTGTCTCAAGTGAGTAATTCACACGAATTAACCTGTTATTATTCTTATATGCATCCGGAAGAGAAATTGAAAAAATTTTGTACTTATATTTCTCAGATCCAGTTTCTTCATCGTCAAATATGCAAATTTCATCCCTTGAAGCTTTGCTACGCCCTCCATAAGGAAGAAGACTCGAATAATCTAAGCATGTTTTCAATTTCGTCAACATTTCTGATGTAATTTGATGATTTACATTTGGGATCTCAATTTCGTGTTTCTTAAACACTTCTGCAGGTGTGACAAAAAAGTTTCTAACACAGGCGATGTCTTTTTTGTCAACACATGGCTTTAGCTCTTTCAGAAGAAAATTTAAAACTTTGTAATCTTTTTTAGACTTTACTCTTTCTAAGTTTTGCATGGCTTTATTAAAGTTTGATATTTTAATCTCGAAAAACTTACATGCCCCCTTAGCTGAATCACAAAACGAGATATCTAAAAAATATACCTGCTCACCAACGTTAACAGACACGACCTTCTCTTTTTCAAAAACTTCATTTATTTCAAAATCAGTACTTAGAAAATCGTCTTTTTGTGACGAATTAAAGAATCTAACGGGGTAAGGACAATCATTTTTATCTTTATTCAATAATTGAACATTTAGACCTCTAAAATTTTCAAGTTTCTGTGACTCAGAATTTTTTGTCACAACACAATAATTAAACCCGCACTCATTAAAAATATTACTTGAAATAACTCCGGTACTTTGAGGAAAACACTTATCATTATTGAAATTAATTTCTCCTCCATTATATTCAAAAACAGTTGGTCCTTTTTTGTCTAAAGTCTTAAAAAAACTTAGAGGTTTGTCATATCCAATTTTATTTTCATGTCCAGCAAAGAAACGATGATGGATTCTTAAATATTTTCCTTTTGCCATTTCTTGCTTATGTTTCGCCCAAAGATCAGTAGGCAATAAAAACCTCTGCTCCTCTTTTGTGTATTCAAGAGTCGAAACCTGAGGTTCAAATTTTATTTTGGAATCCAAAGTCTCAAATTTATCAACACTTTGATCTAAAGCCCAAGACACCGATATAAATGAGAATAGAATACAAAATATTTTCATAATTCCCTTGGCGTGAATTCATAGCCGTTAGCAGTTTTTATGTAAGTCCATTTGAAAGTATCATTATTAGTTGCTTTTATTTTTGAAGTATCAATTTCTACCCTCAATTCTTGACAGCCACCATTATACTTATTGGCAACCGCCATTATGATAAATTTTTTAGCAACTAATTTATTTTTTAACGTATTTGAGTATGAATTTGTCCCTGGATATCTATTAATCTCTAAATTCATATCAAAATCATCGAATGTCAGAGCATCCTGTAAACGCCATGATAATATTTTACCTTCAAAATTATTTATCGATCTAGGAATTATTCTTAGATTGCTCCCACTTGAGTCTAGAGAGTAGTTAAAGTCGCTTATTTCTAAATTCGGTAAAGTCCCTTTTGGAATGTACGTCGCATCATTGTAAATATTTGGGGGATTAAATTTAATATGAAAATGATGATGATGACCTCCAATAGCTTTCATCAGAGTTCCATCATTAGAGCCAACAGAAAAATCGATAAGCCTTTGATTGAAACAGCGATTTGCGAATCTCTTGTGAATATACTTCGTCGACTTCGCATTATAAGTAGGTGACAGATAAATCACTCGAATATGCTCGTAATGATGTTTTATGTTGTTAAGAAAAGTATTGAGTTGATTAGAGAGAGATTCCCAAGCTGAGTCCGAAGCATTTCTCATATTGTAAAAGTTAAATGAAACTTGCTCCGCATTTTTTCCATCTTCAGTGATGTCAAAAGGTTTAAATTTTACGTCTGCATCGATTCCATTAGAATGAGATTCATGGCCTTGAAAAGTTCCTCCATTTAATTTAGAAAGATCATTAAACTTCCATTTAGCCAATTCTGAACTTCCATCAGTTAAAATATTTATCAACCTTCTTCCAAACGCAGGTTTCATCCATTTGTCACCACCTGTCCGAGTATAACCCCAAGCATTTTCATCATAATGATCTTCTCCACCAATTGTTGAACTTATGTCAGCAAACGGATTTGTCAGAATCGCTTTTGAAATGAAAGGACTGTGAATTCTAGAAATCATACCTTCGGCTGAATGTACTTCAACTTCAATCCCCATTAAAACAGGCCAACCGTTTCCGCT
>JBEIQF010000083.1:0-11097 GCA_040376635.1 Halobacteriovoraceae bacterium | reverse complement strand
TTCAGAAGAAGTCCCTGCTTTCTGCATTCTTTACGAAGGCATGCTGAAAGAAGATCATCAATATCAAGCGGACGCTTGCGAAGTGGCTCAATGTTCACTTCTGATGAGCACATGTAGTTATAAAGTTCAGGGTTGAAAGCACCCTCTTCTTCAATAAGTTGTTTTACGTTCTTACTAGTTGTGAAAATCGCTCTTACATCAAGAGAGATATCTGAACCAGTAAGACGGCGATCATTGAGAACTTTGATGAGTTTCATCTGCATGTGAACAGGCATGAATGAAATTTCGTCGAATACAATTGTACCGCCAATACATTCTTCAAGCTTACTCTTCTGACCTTCACCACCGAAAATTTCTTTTGCAAGAGTTGCTTCATCAACACCCTTACATGAAATAACGAAGTATGGTGCAAGACCACGCTTACCTTCATTGTGAACGATACGGGCAAAAAGTTTTTTACCTGTCCCCGGCTCACCCTGAACCATTAGTGGTGAATCAATATCTTTCAGGCGAACAATCGCCTTACGGATTTCTGATGTCTGTGGAGAGCGACCGATCCATGCGTACTCACGATCGTATGGAGTCGAGAAACGACGGATAAGTGACTTCTCAGACATTGGTGAATAATGGTGGAACACTGAAGAAAGAATGAGAGCAAGAACTTTCATCGTCTTCTCATCTTCAACTGTGAATCTGTCTTCGTTACGCTTGTTCAGGACTTCGATAACACCAATGATTTTATCTTCACGGTTAGTAATCGGAGAACAGATGATTGAACGAGTATCAAAACCCGTCTTCTGATCCATGTCTTCAGAGAAGCGTACTTTATCTGTTTTTGTATCAATGTTCAGAGACACACCAGTCGTAAATACCGAACCAGCAATCCCCTTACGGTAATCAAATTTAAGAAGTTCTTTTTCAATACCAAGAGCAGCTACTGCTTCAAGCTCGTTTGTCTCTGTATTGATGAGGAAAATTGAAGCACGCTGACCGTTCAGAATACGAACGATCTCTTCCAGCATGGATTCAACGAATTTTTCTTTGTTACCAAATTGAGTAATATCTTTGAAGAGTGAAAGAAGAAGCGAGAACATCTCGAACCCTTCTTTCTCAGAAGCATAATGCTGAGTCAGGGCCAACTGAATCAAGCTGTCTTTCAGTCTTTCAGGTGGAAGCGACTGGATATATTGCTCGATAAAACGCTTCATGTTTCCATAATCTTCAGCATCTAATTCTGCACCGTAGTTCATCGACTCTGCTTCAGCAGAATTGACGTCATGAAAGGCACGAACAATATTGGCACCGAAGTCGAAACGAAGACGCTTGAACTGAAGTGAACATCTGAGCGTAGACCCAACCGGAAGTGCAAACTTCGTCGTGAACCCGAGCCCTGTCATACTGACGTCCATCAGTTTTACTTTCTCAACGAAAGAGAATCGCCCATTATCATTCTCATACTCAACAAGGAACTGAACATCGTCTCTTGATTCAACCGGCACGCGGAAAGATTGATAATATTTAAATTCAGAAAAACTGGTTAGCATGGATGCTCCCTTTTAAACTTCTAAACTATTGGCCTATCGGCATTTAGGGGCAAAACTTTAGAAAAGTTGCCTATTAAACTTGGCAGTGGGATTTGAAGGGGTTAACTGTTTAAACTAGTCAGAATCATTTGAATGACGTTTTTACCCGACACTTTTTCAAGCTGTTCGATCCCCGGAACTGAATTAAGTTCAAGGATATACAGAATCCCGTCCTTAATCAGCAGGTCCATGGCCCCATAAAGGGCCCCAGACTTCAAGACGACTTCATCAATCGCCTTTTTATGTTCTTCCGGAAGACTTGTGACTTTGGCCTGACCTTCTCTCTGAAAGTTTGCTGCGATTCCGGTTTTGGCCGTTCTCTCAAGGACAATGGGTTCATTTCCTTTTGAGAAGAAGTAGCGGAGCTCTGTTGCCTCTTTAATAAAAGGCTGAAGAAGATAGTCTTCATCTGTGCCTTTCTTTTTCTTCCAGGATTTAAATTTATCCCACGTGAGAACTTCAATTCCCCAACCACCCTGACCAGCAAGTGGCTTCACTACTGCTTCTGGATAAAGTCGAAAGAATTTTTCTACCGTCACAAGATCAGTGCCTTTCAAGGGAATCCAGGGAAGCGAAGAGAACTGATGATCCTCAAACCAATAGTACTGAGAGCTTTTAGTCCTGAATCTATTAAGAACATTGTAAGAATTGATGACCTTTTCAGGCGCCTGAGTCTTGATCATCATGAGGTCGAGATCATTACGGTAAACACCAGTCGTTCGTACGAGGTATTTCTCCGCCTCCGGGAACTCAATATCAGACCATGGATCGAAGACAGGGACTTGGCCGACTTCTTCAATCAGCCTCTTAATGAAGTATGTATTCTTATTTTTTGCGATGACACAAAACTTATTCATAAAGACAGTTCTCTTAAGATTCACTAAAATAGGTTCATGCTTTTAAAATCGTTTCTCATTATGCTCTCAATGTTGTCGTTTGCCTATGGGCAGGATGTACAGACTTCTGCAACTCCGGCCGCGACTGCTCCGGTAGAAGCACCGGCGGCCCCTTCTGTCTTTGAGCTTAATTATGACATCAAAAAATTCTGTAAAACGCTCGATGGTAAGTTTGCTGAATACAAGTGGGGCGAAGCTCATTGCGAATATTTTAAATGGGTCAATGTCCGTAAATCCAGCGTCGGAACTCCCCTCATCTGGACTGTTTTCGGTGAAGAAAACTCACCGGCTGCGCAGAATACAACGCTCATCATGTGCGGTGTTCATGGAGATGAAATCACTCCTGTGAAATTCTGCTGGGATCTGATGAGGGAATTAAAATCAAATCACTCTTTTTCGGACAAGGTTGTAGTTGTTGCACCACTCGTAACTCCTGACTCATTCTTTAAGTCAAAACCAACAAGAACAAATGCTACTGGCATTGATGTGAACCGAAACTTTCCGACTGCTGACTGGAAAGCTGAGGCACACAAGAGATGGAAGACGGTTCATAAGAAAGACAGAAGAAAATTTCCAGGGCACCATGCTGCCTCTGAACAGGAAACCATTTTCCAAATGAACCTGATTAAGCGTTACAAGCCTAACAAAGTTATCTCAGTTCATGCTCCCCTTACTCTCCTCGATTACGATGGCCCTTCTCTTAAAGCTGAGGAAGGAAAATACGCGAAGACTGTGCTTGAACAAATGTCGCAGAAGTCGATGGGATATAAAGTTTCAAACTACCCGATCTTCCCGGGAAGTCTTGGGAACTGGGCGGGAAAAGAAAATCACATTCCGACTTATACATTGGAATTACCGAATACCAATTATCTTGAGACAGATCGATTCTTTAATTTATTTAAGGAAGCGGTTCTGTTTGCGGTTGAGCATAAGATGAAACCGCCTGTTGATTAAGAACTCTTCAATTAGATCGTAAATTAATTCTCTACTTAATTGGCTAATTTAATGAGATGGGAGTTCGAATTTGTCTCCGACCATTCACTACGTGAATAGTCGGAGAGATAGTTGTTTGAGATGTTAGATTTGTTCTTTCTTCGTCGGCTGAGGCAATCTCTTCACAAGAATCGCCGGAATGATAATCAACGCAGCACCAATCAGATACGCATTCACCGATCCAAATTTCCAGTACACAAGCGAAGCATAGATCGGACCCAATACTCGCCCAAGAGCGCCGAGTGAGCGGAAGATACCAAGGCTTTGTCCCTGCATGTGATCAGGTGAATAGAATGAAACGAGAGAGGTTAAGCATGGAATGATCATTGCTGATCCCATCGCGAGGAAGAATAAACCTGCGTAAAGCATCCAGTTTGAGTAAGCGAATGCGAGAAGAATGAGACCCGGGATAATCGTAATGAGTCCGTGGAAGCTCATCTTGATCTCGCCAACTGTGTGAGCTTTTCTTCTCACATATCCACCCTGAACCATACCGATGACAAATCCGATGAAGATAAACATGTAAGCGTTATCCATCGAAGTGTAACCAAGACGTTCAACAGCGAGGAATGTGAGCGTGAACTCCATTCCTGAGAAGGCCGTGATGAAAAGGAAGTAACTGAAGTTTGTGAGGTTGATTCCGGGAATCGGAAGCGGCTTCAGAAGAGTGATCGGGTTGATACTTCTCTTCATGTGTGACTTCATGCCAGGCTTCAATGTTTCAGGGAACGACTTCAGAATAGTGAAGAAGTTAATGAAACTCAAAATAGCTGCGAGAAGGGCCGGAGTTGAGAATGGGTTAACTCCATATGCTTCAAGATTTGGGTAATGAGTGATCGGGTTATAAAGAGAAAGGATACCACCAAGTGCCGGACCAAAAACAAATCCTAGAGCGAAAGCGATACCAATTGCGGCCATCCCTTTTGAACGATTCTTTTCATCAGTCACATCACTTACAACTGCAGAGGCAATTGAAAGGTTTCCTGACATGAGACCACCAACAAGGCGGGCGATAATCAGAAGTGTGAATGAACCTGAGAAAAACCAGATCACATAACTGATAAACAATCCGAAAACCGAAATGAGAAGAACTGGACGCCGTCCGATTCTATCAGAGATCGCTCCCCACATCGGTGCCGCGAGGAATTGAAGGAGTGAATAGAGTGCACCGAGAAGACCACCAAAGAGAACAATCGTACTCATTTGAGGCGTGCCATCAGAAGTGAGCGAGATCGACTGGATGTTTGAGATAAGATTCATCATCCCGGAGAGGAAGAAGTTATCTTTATCCACTTCCAGATAATATTTTGCCATCGCAGGGAACATCGGGAAGATGATTGAGAAGCCCACAAGATCCATGAACATAGTAAGGAACATGAGTTTAAGAATCTTCTTAGACTTTTCCGGTAGTTTTGATGGAGCGTTCTTTTCCTGTTCTGTAATCACAGTTTTATACCTTTCTTTAGCATCTATCTTATAGAAGAGTTCATGACGTTCACTTTCAGAGCCATTGGCATAAACGTTGATGAAATTTGCGTAGTCGTTAATCCATTCAGGATCGCTATTCACGCAAGGAACATGAACTAAAGTTCCGCCTGCGTTTTTTACTTCGTGAGCAAGCTCGTTTCCAATTTCATCTGTCGTCTCAAGGCAATCAACAACGAAACTTGGACAATAAACGCCAATTTTCTTTGAGCCGTTCTCGATTTTTTTAACCACCGTTTCATCAGTGTAAGGACCTAGCCAAACTTCAGAACCAAAACGAGACTGGAATGTCATAGAAATGGGAATCGGAGATTTCAGGTGCTCTTTGATTAGTTCATATGTTTCAAGACAATGCAGAAGATACAAATCTTTTTTCTCAAGCACACGGCGAAGAGGAATTCCGTGGAAGGAAATCACAATCTCGGTCATATCTGGATGAGCTGCAAGTGACTCTTTGATTTTTCTGACAGAGTTATCAATAAAGGCACGAGAGCGATGGTAGGAGTTTACCAAAGTAAAAGTTGGTAAATTGACCCGATTCTTAAAATCTCCTCCGATAGCATCGACAACAGACGCAATAGTGCTCTCTGCATATTGAGGGAACTGCGGAAGGATCAGAACTTTTTGAGCGCGGGTGAAAACATCTTCTTTCTCCCACTCATCAAGGACGTCACTGGCCCTAGGGGAAGCAAGAAGAAATGCATGATTGAGTTCTAGGTTGGGATCAAGTTTAGGACGTAATGCATCGGCAACTTTCTTGGTATTCGTTACAAGGGGAAATCCACCATCTTCATAAATTCTTGAGTAGGCCTCGGCCGAACGTTTCGGTCTGAAAGGAAGAATAAAGAGGTTTAGAATAATCTTCCATAAAAAAGGATTGATATCCACCACTCTCGGATCACCTAAGAATTCTCTTAGGAACTCACGGACATCCGAGACCTTAGTGCTTTTTGGTGAGCCTAACTGGCCCAGAACGACTTTGATTTTTTCTGCCATATGCTTCTTTGTATTGTAAGATTCCTCTCTTTTTGTCATAAATGTACCTAAATGACTAGAATCAAAAGTATCAGGGGATTAGACAATGGCCAAAAAAGCTAAGTCAGAAGGACGTAAAGATAAAGAACTGGGAACAGTGAAGCTTTTGGGCAATACGAAAACTGATTACCCTGAAACGTACTCTCCAGAAGTCTTGGAAAAGTTTCCTAACAAAAACCCGGATAACGATGCTTGGACGACTTTTGTGTGCACAGAGTTCACATCTCTATGCCCTAAAACTGGCCAGCCGGATTTCGCGAAAATCTTCATCAATTACATCGCTGATAAAGAGATGGTTGAATCGAAATCACTTAAAATTTATCTCTTCAGTTTCAGAAACCACGGTGACTTCCATGAAGATTGTGTTCAGAAAATCTGCAAAGACCTCTTTAAGCTCATGAAGCCGAAATACATCGAAGTTCAGGGTGACTTCACTCCACGTGGTGGAATTGCGATCTTCCCTTACGCTTCTATGAGTAACGGATCAAAGCAGTACGACGAATTGAAGAAGACTCGAATGGCAAATTATGCTCCCGGTAAGTACGGCATGGACCTTGCCCGACTTTATTAATAAAATGATCTGAACTAAGGGGTTCTTATGGGTCTTGGTATGGGTGAATTAGTCGTTGTTCTTCTGATCGTGGTTCTTTTCTTCGGTGGAAAGAAGCTACCTCAGTTAGGTGCCTCGCTTGGTGAATCAATCAAGAACTTCAAGAAAGGCATGAAAGACGGCGACGACGATAACAATAAAAAATCTTAAGTCTAATTTTTCTCCAGTCTTCCGAATAGTTAGGAAATAAAATAACTAAAGGAAGACTGTGGAACTCGATACCCCTCCTCAATCTGTTTCTATTTCCGAAAAATTCAATTATTCAGGCTCAGGCAACGAACTCGCTTTCCTGATGTTCAAGAATATTCTCCTCACTGTTCTCACACTTGGGATTTACGGAGCGTGGGCAAGAACGAATATGAGACGCTACCTCTGGGGACAAACATCGTTCCTCGGCGATCGTGCGACTTATACGGGCCAGGGTAAAGAACTCTTCAAAGGCTGGTGCTACGTCTCTGCGATTTATTTCATGTTCGCGATTGGAATCAACGTCCTTTCAAAATTCATCACTCCGTTTATCGCTATCCTAGGTATCCCCCTTTATATGTACATCTATGCTTTGATTCTTTACGGCGGAACCCGCTATCGCGTCTCAAAGACAACCTGGAGAGGGATTCGTTTTGGTGTCGATAAAGACAAAGCGATGACTCGTGAATTTATCATTCTCGTTTTCAAATACGCTTTTATCACAGCATGTACTCTTGGCCTTGGTCTTCCGATGCTGATTCATGAAACGAGAACTTATCTCACAAACAAAATGAGATTTGGCTCAGCTCATTTCCGTTACGAGGCAAACCGCAGGGAGTTTTGCATCCTTTGTTATAAAGGTGTTCTTCTTTCAATCATCACGTTCGGTTTTTATCTTCCGTGGTTCCACGCTCGCCTCATCCAATTTCGTCTTGAAAAAACGAGCATTCAAAATGCAAGTTTCAAAGTTCACCTCCAGGGGAAAGACCTGTTTGTCTATTCACTCGTGAGTTTCCTGCTCGGACTTGTAACTCTTGGGCTTGCGACTCCATGGATCCTGAATTGGGGCAATAAACTTATCATCAATTCAATTGAGCTCTCTGGTGAGATGGATTTTCAATCAATTGAAAATCTTGCTTCAACAGGTGAAGCAATGGCCGATGTGGCAGCAGTTGAATACGACATCGATCTGGCGTTTTAATGTCTGGCACTGGTAAGTACTTCGACGGAAAAAGACCTGTATCAATCCCGGTGACCTGGGAGATTCAGGGTGAATATCTCATCATTCATGTGGTGAGCACCGGCTCGCGCTTACCAACCTGGGAACTGAAAAAATGCAAACAGGATGTTGATCAGAACACAGCATTTGTTTTAAAGAATTTGGAGACCGAAGAGTCCCTTGAAGTTGAAGGTGACGCTACGGCCTTTCCGAAAGAATTGATCAAAGAAAGTAAAATTTCCTTCAGGATGGACTATTTCCTCGGGATTACAGCGGCCCTCATCCTCACAATGTTTCTCTTTTTTAAATCAATCCCCTTTATTTCTAAGTATGTCGCTCAACTTGTTCCCTACGATCAGGAACAAAAATTATCTGAGCACTTAAAACTGAGTGACCTCGGTGACATCAAGGCCTGTAGTCCGGAGAAAGAATCACAAGCAGCTTTTGATAAACTGATGAAGAGACTTTATCCCCTTCATAAGGATGATGTTCCAGGTTTCATTAAAGTTGAAATTGTGAAATATCCCGTTTCAAACGCACTCACTTTCCCTGGTGGAAGGATTGTGATCTTTGATGACGTCATTATCAACGCAAAATCTCCAGAAGAACTCGCTGGTGTGATTGCACATGAAATTGGCCATGCAAAAAAACGTCATGTGATGCAGAAGATTGTGAGCACACTTTCAATGGCCGCAATTTTTCAATTTATTGGTGGTGATTTCAGCAGTGCTCTTGCGATTGATCCATCAACTGTTCTTTCAATCGGAACTCTGGCGTTTGATCGTGGCATGGAGACTGAGGCCGATCAGTTTGCCTATGACAGACTCGTTGAATCGAAAGTAAATCCTCATGATGTTGCAGGATTTTTTGAACGTTTGTCGATGAACTCAGACAAGTATGCCATCCTCTCCTCTCATCCTGGGGATGAAACGAGGATCAAACTTTTCAGGAAGAAAAATGATGTGAAAGCATCACCTATATTGAATGCAAAAGAATGGCAGGCGCTTAAAGACTATTGCGTGGTGAAACCCAAACCCGTGAAGCCCCTCTTTAAACTAAAAGCTAAGCCTAAAAACGATCCAATACGCTCAGAACCACAGGACGATCTTCGCTCGCGTTTTCAATTTCCTCAAAGATTTTAAGGACAATCTCTTCGTACGTCGCTGACTTATGTTTCTGCTTTAGGAGCTGGGAGATGTAACGAGCGGCCCTGTCGATCAATTTATTGTTCGATGGACGTACCCATGTCATCACGTTGCCTTCATATCGGCCAAGTAGTCCCATAATGAGTGTTGAATGCGCGTTCAGGAGCATTTTCACCATCAGGTGATTGAAGAGCGGATCTTCTCCCCACTCAAATACAGCTTCTTCATTCTGGCATTTAAAGAGAACTCTTCCTTCATCATAAGTGATGCTGAATTCAACCGTTGGAAGATGAAGAGTGCGGTTTTTTAAACCTTGTCTTGAAATATCAAAACCAAAAAGTCTGTCGCGATTGATTCGACCATCAAGCTCTTTCCACTCTACCGGACGCGGAGTTCTCCAAAGTAGTTCACTCCAAGCATGTCCCGAAGTTTCTGCTTCTGGAATAAAGAGATAAGACAAAGCATGCTGACCATCCTGATCCAGGCGGTTTTCAAATCCTCTCAGAGAGAATGTTGGTGAACGCTCCGTTGTATCAGTCAGAATACTGATCGCGAGATATGGATCAGTCACATAGTTCAGGTACTTTTTGTCCTGATAAAGTTTTGCTTCCATTTTTGTGAATGGAGTAATGGCTTCATAATGAGTCAGAGTGAGGCGATGTAAAAAGTCTTTATAGAACTCGTTGAATGAAGCTTCATCTTTGTGTTCATAAAGAAGACCCACACCAATTCCGAGCATCAACACAGTTGATGACTGCATACGAGTTGAACCAGAGATCGCCATTGGGCCAACCGTCAGGTTTACTTTTTTGATGTTCTTATTCTCGATCACTTCTTTCGAGCGGTGAATCGGCATCAGGACTTCATCAGGATTGCAGTAGAGAAAGTATGGTTTACGTTTTGAAGTTGCAGCAGCTTTATTACAAGCACCAATCACAAACGGAGTCTCTCCGCCTTCAGTTGAAGCTAACAATAAATCGTTTGGACCAAATCCAAGCTCCATAAGCTGGCGCTCACCGTATTCAGTCTTGTCTTCGAAACTCTCAACAGACTTGATCAGAGCGAAATCACCGCCGGCCATGAATGAGAAAACCTGGTTCGTCTGGCTGTGTAGCTGGCGATATAAAGTTTCAAGCACGAGAGACAATCTTCCAGTTGCACCACAACCGCACATGAAAACTTTGTTACCCTTAGAGAGTGTATCGCGGATTTCAACAGCGAGTTCCCAAAGCTCTGATGCTTTTCCCTCCATCAATTTGATGGCATCACGATCAACTTCCTGAAGAAGTTTAAGCGCCGCCGCTACATCGGATTTAACGAGCTGAGAGAGTTCACCCGTTTTCGGATGGAAGCTCTCAGTAACGAGATGACCGAGTTTAAATTGAGGAGCAATTTCAAGAAAGGCCTGGGTTTTCTGTGCTGGATTCATGGCAGATATTATGACAGAGATTCCGGCCCAAAAGGAAGTCAAAGATTACGTTTTCGCACTGAGTCCGAGAGTTCTAACGTCAATTTGATTCTTTTCTATGCTTCTAAAACCAGAAATTTTTAGTTCTGAGTTTGAAGAGAGCACAATTGGTAGCTCCGGATTCATCGTTTTTAGTTTGTGTGCAAGCGCTTCGCCCGTCATGCTGCTGTTGTCGAAATAATAATCCACGATCGCCAGATCAAACTGGTTTTGTGAGTCTTCAAGGATTTTAAGTGCTATTTCAGGTGAATTTGCTGTCCTGATATTGTGTTTACCATGGAACATTTCCCACGCCATGAGAGTCAACTCACCATCATCAACGAGGAGAATCTTCAATCGTTTTTTATAAACCGACTCACAGGCATTCAAGAGCTCTTCAAAAGGCATCGGCTTTCTTGAATGGATGAGAACCTCGTCACCGAGATAAGCGAGATTATCTTTTCTGAAGTCTTCTCCGCTAACTCCACCACCCAGATCATGATCAAGAATATAAAGGTCATATCTCTTGGCATTCACTGCTTGCCTCGCGCTCTCATAATGAGTGACGAAAGTCAGATCCACATGAAAAGGAAGATTCTTGATGAGTGACTGGAAGTATTCCTGCACTTGAATATCGTCATCAAGAAGGAAAATTCGCAGCGGTCTGAGTTTTGAGATCTGAGCTTGCTTAACATCGTAATTGTAATCACGGGAAGC
>JBEIQF010000019.1:0-18621 GCA_040376635.1 Halobacteriovoraceae bacterium | reverse complement strand
TCTCTGGGCATCATGGGTGATCCAGGGACGTGAAGAACGAATCTTCTATAGCGGTGATACCGGTTATGGTGATCACTTCAAGGAGATCGGAAAAAGATACGGGCCATTCGACGTAACCTTTATCGAGAATGGCCAATATAATGAAAGATGGCCTGATGTTCACATGCAGCCCGAGGAATCAATCCAGGCGCATCTTGATCTGAACGGAAAACTTTTTGTACCGGTCCACTGGGGAATGTTTGATCTCGCTCTCCACAAGTGGAATGAACCGGTTGAGCGTTCATATAAAATCGCAACCGCATGGGATATCCCAATTTACGTGCCGAAGCTTGGCGAGATCGTGGATACAGCAAATACTCTGACTCAACAGCCATGGTGGCACGAGCAGGAACAGACAGCAGAGTCTTTAACATTTAAACCAAAACCGGCACTCAGTTTATGAAATATATTATTATCGCCATGATGCTCTCAATATTCTCTTTCGCCCGCGCAGAATCGCCTGCAGGTATTTATCAGATCGATCCTGACCAATCGACCATGCATCTCTTCAAAGAAAAAATGGAGATGAATGGCGTGCTCGAGATCAAAGAGGATTTTTCTAAATCAAATCTTTCCGTCGATACTCAGAGTTCTGCCTTTGAAAGCGAAGCCTTCATCGGCGACATCAGAGACTTTGAAGTGAGAGGCTATCTCACTCACAAAGGGACAACACGTCTAGTGACGTTGAAGTCTAAATACCTCGGAACTGTGAACCATATTTATGGGAAGAACAAGGTCGCCTTTACCTTCCAGGATAACGACCTAGATCTGAAGATTATTGCTACCAAGCCTTCCATTAACACTGCCTCGATGTATAAAGAGGTTAACTCGTTGATTTACGGTCCTTAAACAGGGCCGTAATCTTTTCCAAAACATCCACAAATTTACCGGTTGAAGTATAGTCCCCGCCATCCAAACAAGGGGATCTTATGTCAGTTACTGCTTCAGTTTTAGCGATGTCGTTACTTACTGGTGTCGTTAATAAGGCCTATGTAAAAGGCAAACATCACGCTAACAAAAGCATGAAAGAGCTGACGTTTGGATTAACACTTGATCAGAAAGAAAAGATTGCAGCTCTCACAAATGGCGAGATTGATTTCCGCCATCACTTCGTGACGACTTCTCTCTGGAACAAGGCCATCTTCGATTCAAAAGCAGAATACCATTCAAACAAGCACCTCCCCCCTTTTGTTATTGGTGAATACGATCCGAAACAAAAAGACGGATGGTGGCAGCAGGAACTTAAAGTTGATGAGGCGTGGAAACTCGCTACAGGTAAAGGTGTGACAATCGCTGACTGTGATGCTGGCTACTATACTAATGAAAAAGACATCGCCGGAAACCTTCTCATGGATTTCGCGAAGGATCTTGCTGATAAAGAAAATCCAACCAAAATCGATGATGGGAATTACGTTTCTCACGGAACTTCAGTAGCTGCGATCATGGTGGGTCTTCTCGATGGTTCAGCGATTAACGGAATTGCATATGATTCTAAGCTAGTTCCGTTGCAGAACTACAACTACTCTTACCTTCTCGATGACATGGATAAGGAAGAAGCAACTGCTGCTTGTATTCTGGAGGCCTTGAAGATTCCAGAAGTAAAAATCATCGTTCTTGAAAACCAGACACACGGCTCATCAGAAACTTTCTCCGGAACAAGAGATGCTGTGAGACTTGCTCTCAAAGCTGGAGTAACGATTGTTTCAGCAGCAGGGAATTCGACAAACGAACTTAAAGAAGAAGCAGCTGACGATACAGATTCAATCATCGTTGGAGCAATCAACAAAAGCGGTAAAACAGAATACTTCTCAAATTACGGTTCACGCGTTTCGATCGCGGCCTACGGCTCTGATCTTCTGACACTTTCAGGTCCTGACGGGAAACTCGGAAAATTCGGCGGTACATCTGGTGCAACACCTCAAGTGGCAGCAACTGTTGCTCTCATGCTTGAAGTGAATCCGGAACTTACCCCGAAACAAGTCAAAGACATTCTGATCGCAACCAGAAAAACGACTGAAGAGAATAAGAATGTCGGTGGGATGATTGATGTTGTCGCAGCTGTCACTAAAGCAAAAGAAACAGAAACGACTCCATCAGATGACGATGACGCTTTTAGAGGTGAATTGATCACAATTCTAAAATAGAATTGAGCATGATCACACTTCATCACCTGAACAATTCCCGCTCTCAACGTATTCTCTGGCTCCTGGAGGAATTAAACATTCCCTATGAAGTCAAAAAGTATGAGCGAGATCATAAAACGATGCTCGCTCCACCAGAACTAAAAAAAGTTCATCCCCTCGGAAAATCCCCGGTCATCACTGATGGTGATCTTGTGATCGCAGAAAGTGGCGCGATCATTGAATACCTCGTGAATAAGTACGGGCAAGGTAAGTGGAAACCGACCACTGAGAAAGATCTCCTTCGATACACATACTGGCTTCATTTCGCTGAAGGCTCAGCAATGCCTCCCCTGCTTTTAAGCCTGATCTTTAGCAAGATTGAATCCAGCGCTCCCTTCGTCATTAAACCAATCGCGAAGGCCATTGCCGGACAGGTCAAAAAACTCTTCATTAACCCGAACCTGAAAAACAATTTTGATTTTATGGAGTCGGAACTCAATCGTTCGACATGGTTCGCCGGTGAGGAAATTTCTGGTGCAGACATTCAGATGAGTTTTCCGGTTGAAGCTGCACAAGCGCGTAGAGTCCTGGACAATCATCCTAAACTCAAAGCATATTTATCCGCTATTCATGCGCGTCCGGCCTATAAAAGCGCACTTGAAAAAGGCGGAAAATATGACATCCTCAATTAGTCGGTATTGATACATTGTTACTTTAAATTTTTCTATTGAGCGTGCATCCTTAATAAAGTCAAAGGAGCCTTCATGGAAAGATGTGATAAATGCGGCAATGCCTACGAGAAAACATTTCAAGTTATCATGAAAGATAAGTCATACACTTTCGACTGTTTTGAATGTGCAATTGGAATGCTCGCTCCTGTATGTGCGACTTGTGGAACGCAGATCATTGGACACGGAATGGAATCTGGCGAAGATTTCTTCTGTTGTGCAGGCTGTGCCCGCCATCAGGGAATTACAGATTTAAAGGACCATGTAGAACAGTTATGAAAAAATTATTGCCTCTCCTATTCCTGATTCCTTTTACAGCTTATTCGGCAGCGATCGAAGATAACTCCTTCCTCCTCGAAGAAGCCTTTAACCAGGAATGGGGAGTGTATCAATTTATCCAGAAATACCAGACTTCAGAGCGCGCTGGTGGATATGAATATTCATTTGAAAATGAAATTCCGATTACTGACAAGACTCACCAGTTCTCTTACGAGTTTTCTTATTTGCGTGCCGAAAAAGGTGGACCTGAGGCCATATCGGATGTGACTTTAAATTATCGTTTACAGCCGTTTAACAAAGACGGAGTTCTTCTTTCTGAAAGATTCGGTTTGATTTTACCAACAGGTCGAGTAGAAAAAGATGCAGGAAATGGTGTGTATGGATTTGAGTTCATGCATGCGGCTTCAATCTTTATCAATGATCAGTTCATCACTCACTTCAATGCCGGATTCAATGTTCTTCCTCATGCCAAAACATCCGGTACTGATAAACGTAACACTCTTTCCGGATTCACTGCAGGTTCAAGTATCATTTATATGCACAATGACTGGGTGAACTTCATGCTTGAAGGCCTTCTTGAATCGGGTCAGTCGACTCTTCCTGATGGAACAGTTTCAAGCGAATCGAGCTTCACATTGAACCCGGGTATGAGATTTGCGTTTGATCTCGACTGGAAAGAGACACAAATTGTACCTGGTATATCCTTCCCGACGGATATCCTGAACAGACCGCAGGAACATGGCGTTCTCTTCTATCTCTCAATTGAACCGACATTATATAACTAGAAAAAAAAAGGGCCTTTCGGCCCTTTTTTTTTGCGATCATGCTGACAGGAAAATCTCGACGAAGAACTCGCCGGCAGGAGACGAAAAAGGAACAACGATAATTGGTCCTTTAGAGAGGGAAGAAAGTGAGTGTCCCTTTCCTGAAATAACGGAAGGCAGAGCGGTTTTGATACCGTAACCCTTCTCGTTCAGCACGATTTTTGCCTGACCGAAAATCATGTTAGTGATTTCGCCGGCACCATCAAGAATTTCTTTGTTGAGTTCAGAATATTCCTCGCCGAGCATGCCTGACATGACTTTCAGGAATGTAGGCTCAGGAAAACTGATCACAACCGATCCTGTGAAGTTTTCACAGACAAGACCAATAACACCGGAAACATCTCCCAGAAGGAGATCACCGTCTTTTTTCAGAGTAACTTTGCCCGGAGTTGCTTCAATAGACGCCTGGATTTTGAGCACGTGCAAAGTAGCCGCTAAAAACGGATTTATAAAATTTGTATCAATCATTTTTTATCTCTTATGCTGCTTTTGAAACTTTCTTATGCATGGCCTCTAATTTATCCCTTAGAGCATCACGGCTGAAAGGTTTCACAACATACTGATCAACACCAGCTTTCACTGCTTCTGCTACCTGATGGCCTTCTGCCTCTGCAGTCACAAGGATAAAAGGAGTCTTAGAGATTTTCTGATCTCCACGGATACGCTTAAGGAATTCAAGCCCCGTACAATTCGGCATGTTCCAGTCTGAAATCACAAGACCAAATGGAGTCTCGCCTGCATTACTGATGTGTTTCCAGGCCTCGTTACCATCTGCTGCTTCATGAATGTCTGTGAAGCCAAGGTCCTTCACGATTTTGATGACAATCTTTCTCATCGTCGACATGTCATCTACTACAAGAACCTTCGTCTTTGGATCAAACATTTTCTTCCCCTTTATACGTCTTCGAAACGTGGATCATTGCTGCTTGGTGCACCGAACTCTAAACCTGAAACTTTCTTCAACTGAGGTTCAACCTTAGTTTTAGATGCAGGTTTTTTAAGTTCGATCACATTATTTGTTTTTGTCACTTGGACAGGTTTTTTCGTAACTTTAGGTGCAGGTTCAGTTGATTTGCCCCCTACCATTTTCGTCAGCTCTGCTACGAGAGAGTTAAGTCTGTCAGCTTGCTGATTAAGACCTGTAGCTGCTTTTGAAGATTCCTGTGCGATGCCTGAATTTGATTGTGTCACCTGATCAAGTTCACTCATTGCTTTGTTCACTTCACGAACACCCGTTGATTGTTCCTGAGAAGCCACAGAAATTTCACGAACCGTTTCGTTCACAGAAGAAACGTTTGCAAGAATCTCTTCAAGAGCTTTTGAACACTCTCTGGCCGTCTCAGTACCAAATTCAACTTTCTCTTTTGACTGGCGGATAAGGTTATCCATCAATCCTTTTGTACCGTTTACAATTTCAGTTACGCGGTTAACTGATTTTGTAAGCAAGGCAGTGATTTCGGTTGCGGCCTTACCAGACATTGAAGCAAGATTCCCCACTTCCTCTGCTACGACTGCGAATCCTTTACCATGTTCTCCAGCTCTCGCAGCTTCTACTGAAGCGTTGAAAGAAAGCAGTTTTGTCTGGAAAACAATATCGTTAATCACTTGTGTTTTTTGTCCGATTTCCTGGATAACTTTTACGATTTCAGAAATTTCAGCGTTTGATTTCTGCATCTGCTGAATGATTTCTTCATTCCCCGAAGCAATGGCTTCAATAGATTCCATCATCTGCTCCGACTTCTCTTTGCCTTTCTGGGCAATGATGGTCGATTGTTCTGACATCTTAGCTGAGTTTGCTGCACTGTCAGCGTTACGGGTAATCATGGCAGCGATTTCATCGATCGAAGCAACCGTTTCCTGAAGACTTGCGGCCTGCTCTGTAGAAGCTTCAGAAAGTTTTCCAGCAACAGAAGCCATTTCAGTCGACGTTCCGACAATCTGGTAAGTTTCTTCTTTAAGGCCTCGAGTGATGTGAAGAAGATCAGTCGTCAGACCATTAATAAATCGATAAGCAAGGTATGAGACGAAACAAGAAACAACAACCCCAAGAGCTAAGATAATCAGACTTAGTTTCATCAGTTCGTTGGCAGCGTTTTCTGCATCATTTGATTGAATCGCAGCTTCGGCCTGAATAGACTCACCGATTGTGCCAAGTTCTTCTTCAAGAAGTTCGAATGACTTGATAAATTCCGGAAGCAAAAAGCGAGCTTTGTCTTTATCTCCAGCAAGCGCAGCTTCAACAACTTTATAGCCGTCTTGCTGAAATTTATTGATCACAGGGTGAGTTTTCTGAATTTCGTCATTCAGCGCCTTGTTCAATTTCAGCGACTCAATCTCCTTGAGGTATCTCGAAATGTTCATCGAGAACTCTTTATATTCAGCTTCGATTTCAGCTTTCTCTTCCGGGCCAGCAACGATTGAGCGGTAAACAACAGCTCGCACTCCATCATGCATCATATCCACAAGAGTCATGTTACGAACTGCCGGTAAACTTTGTTTTGAGACAGTTGTTACTGATGTTGAAAGATAATCAACTGCGTACACACCAACGCCACCTACGACGAGCATGATACACAAGACGATACCAGATAGAAAAAACGTCTTCGTTTTTAAAGATAGATTTTTCATGTCTTAAGCAGCCTTCGCAGTCGAAACTGCCTGGTGTCCTTCTAGAGTTGCTTCAGGATCAATCCACATCGTGAGTTTGTTTTCGTGCTGGAGAATACCCAGGAAATGACCGTTGCCCTGAGCTTCAGAATCCGGAATGGGTTTGATCTTATCACCAGAAATGTTCAGAACTTTCTGGATAGAATCAACTACCACACCCACCATTCTGTCGTTCATGTCGAAAATGATCACTGCGTTCTGAGAAGTATCCTTCTCTGGAGTGATTCCGAGTTTTTTTCTGAGATCAATCACTGTGAGCACAAGTCCACGAAGATTCATAAGACCGCAGACATAGGGTGCCGCTTTAGGAATCGGAGTCATATCAGGAGGTGTAATCACTTCTTTAACAACAAGAAGCTCAACTGCATAACTCTCTTTTCCAAGTTGGAATTCGAGAAATCTTTTTGAATCTGAACCGCTTTTACCGTCTTTATTAAAAATACTCATAAGGTTCCTTAGGCTGCTGCCGCTGCTAATGATTCTTTTTTGAGATGCTTAGCGTACAAGTTAAGTAGATCAAGAATGAGAGCTGGTTTACCGTCACCAAGGATCGTTGTGCCCATGACTCCCTGTTTGCCAGTAATCTCTTTTGTAGGTGGTTTAACAACAACCTGCTGTTGTCTCATGATGTCTGAGATACCTACACCAAAAGTCATATCTCCATGCTTCACGATGATGGCAATCGGAGAATGGTCATGCTTTTGAACAGCTCCGAAATCATCTTCAAGTTTGAAGAATGGAATCACTTCTTCACGAAGAGTCAGATACGGTCTTCTTCCAGTCATTTTTGTCAGCATGCTCTGATCTACACGGATAACTTCCTGAACCTGGCCTTTAGGAACAACAAGAGACTGTCCGCCAGATTGAATGAGCATCCCTTCGATAATGGCAAGCGTGAGAGGAAGCATCAGTCGGAAACAGCTTCCCTGTCCTACTTTTGATCTCACTTTAACTTCGCCGCCGAGAGCTTCAATATTTGTTTTTACAACATCCATTCCAACACCACGGCCTGATACTTCAGAAACTTCATCTTTCGATGAGAAGCCAGGGTGGAAAATAAGTTCAATGGACTGCTGCTCAGTCAGAGTAGCATGCTGAGGAATGATGCCTTTCTCTTTTGCTTTTTGAACGAGGCGCTCCCCATTGATACCTTTCCCATCATCAGTAATCTGAATGATGAGGAAGTTACCCTCGTGGAACGCCATGACTTCAACTACACCCTCTTCAGACTTGCCAGATGCCATACGATCCTCGGGAAGTTCAACTCCGTGGTCGATTGCATTTCTGATAATGTGAACAAGAGGATCGCCAAGGCTTTCAACAACAGTCTTATCAATTTCTGTGTCTTCACCAATCAGGCGCAGTTCAACTTTTTTATTGAGTAGCTTCGAAGTATCGCGAACAATTCTATTTAATTTCTGGAATGTCGGTCCTACCGGCACCATTCGCATAGACATCGAAAGATCCTGAATGTCTTTGCAAAGTTTTCCAAGTGAACGTGCTGTTTTATTCTCACCAACTTTACTGAGACAACTCTCCACCACTGTCTGGAGAATCACAAGCTCACCTACGAGGTCATTTAGTTTTTCAAGACGGTTAAGTGAAACACGAAGTGTTTCATCATCCTTTCTAGGCTCTTTCTTAACTTCTTTTTTCTCAGCTTCTTTCTTCACAACTTTCGCCTGAGGCGCCATGTGAATAACAGTTGCCTCATCCTGAACAAGCTGTTCAGAAATAACTTCTTCCTCTTCAAATGACTCAGTGATCGCTTCTGCTGGGGGAGCAGTCATGACTGATTCCTCACCAGAAACGATTCTTTCAAGGTCTGCCATGAGTTCAACACAGTCAAAACTTGCATCCAGATTCGCTGATAGCCCTTCAATCATCTCTCTGACTTTGTCATTGAAGATGAGAAGTGTTGATACCACCTTGTCTGTTGCGAGGATTTTTTCCTGCTTAATCTCAAGAAGTAGATTCTCCGCTTTGTGAGTGAGTTCAGCGATTTCGCCAAATCCAACAGCACGCGAAGTACCTTTCAAGTTGTGAGCGAAACGAAAGATTGCATCGATCAACGTTTTGTTCGTTGGATCTTTTTCCAGTTCAAGGAACGATTGTTCCGTGTTCTGAAGAAGCTCTTTCGCTTCAGTTAGAAAATCATTTTTTAATTCAATTTCAAAGTCGTCCATACTGTCTTTTCGGTGCCGTATTTTTTTTCATGAAGAAAAATTAAGTTACGAAATTTTTTTCACCGTATTTTGTTTGGTTAAATATTTAAATATTGTCTCTGGAATTTCTGTTAATGATTTTACGGTTTCAGCGGCTCCAATCCTGATTGCTTCCTTCGGCATTCCGAAGACAACACAACTCGCTTCGTCCTGAGCAATTGTAAATGCTCCCGCCTTTCTAAGTTCAAGCATGGCCTCTGCACCATCTTTCCCCATTCCTGTAAGCATGACGGCCGTCACCTTATTTTTTGCATTCGCCCTAACAGATTTGAACATGACTTCAACAGACGGTCTGAATCGGTTAACTGGTTCTCCAGGAAACACTTCGACTTTATTGCCATTCTTACTAAGCTTCATATGATGATCGCCCGGAGCAATCAAAACTCTGTTCGGTCTGACTTCATCACCGTCTTCGGCCTCTTTCACTTCGAAAGGACAAAGATCATTCAATCGTTTTGCCAGGGCCTTGGAGAAACCCGCTGGAATATGTTGAGTAATAAGTATCGGAGGAATTTTCGAAGGCAGTCTTGTCAGAATTTCCTGCAAGGCCTGAGTGCCACCCGTCGAAGACCCAATCGTAATCAGATGCTGATTAGGATCAAAATTAGTCAGCGAATTCAGATCGATTGTTTTTCTGAATGAAGAAGAAACCTGCCATTTGGACTTCAAGGCAGCTTCCATCTTGAGATGAAGTTCATCTTTCATCTCTTCCCATTTTCCAGACTGAGGCTTTTGAAGATAATCAAGAGCACCACTCGCTAAAGCATCCATCACTAACCCACCATCTTCTTTAGGCTGGGAAGTAACGAGTAAAGTCGGAAATCTTTGAGGAGCTAAGTATTTTCTCATGGCCTCAACACCATTCATTTTTCCGAGATGAAGATCAAGAGTGACTAAATCCGGATGAAACTTTTTAAGCGCTTCAGGAATACCTTCTGCTGATTCAACTTCTGCAACCACTTCCCAGTTTTCAAAACTTGAAATAATATGGCGAAGAAGTTTTCTGATCGTAGAGGAATCATCAACAATCACGACTCGTTTCTTGCGAATACCAAGAAAACGGACTTTACCTTCTTCAGTATTCAATTGAATCTGTGCACCCGGGGAAAGATCAACAACTTTTGAACCGGCGGGGATGTTGAAATCCGGAAAAATCTTTTTAATATCACTAAATGCACCAAAAACTTTCCAGGGAGATTTCTTATCAGAAAGCCACAAACCCGGAACGTCCTTGATTGATTCACAGAAGATGGCCTCTGTTTTAGAAGCTTCCCTCCAGACAAGAACGCACGATGCCGGCATCTGAAACTGAGCTGTCCCTTCTGTTTTGATAATCTGCCCGAAATGAAAAGTGCTCATTCTCCACCTAGCAATTTATCAACAAGATAAGAGAAGGATGTTACGGGAGACTCATCATCAACGTGCTCTGAAGCCCCGATAGTTAATTCTTCAACAACAGTGAAGTCCGTTGATTTTTTATGAGACTTCACAAATTCAAATGACCCGTCTTTGAAATGCAGCCAGATTGATGGAAGTGCTGATCTTTGAGGAATCTCTGATCTTGTAATGAACGTAATATTTTTTGCTTTATAGGCAGATGTTCTGACAGATTTCCTGAAATCCTCCATTTGAGAGAGATTCCCATTCATGCAGAAAATGAGTTCATCATTTTCCCACTTCTGTTCATTCAGCACATGAAGGATATTCTTTTCATCTCTCGGTCCAAAGCTGAACAAGATTGTCCCGGCCGGGCGTTTTTTGACGGCGGCAACTGTGAGCTGACCCGCTTTCACATTATTCTTCTTAGTCAGCCATCCCATGCGAAGTTTCTGGGCAAGCTCTTCTCCAATTTCCTTAATGTTCGTAAGCGTTGGTTTCTCAACGAAGTCACTCACACCTGTTCCGGAAAGTTGATTCATGACCGGAGCATGTTCACGCCCCACAGAACTGACTACAATGACAGGTATTTTTTTTGCAATATCTGACTGCTTGAGGAAAGTCGGCCCATCCATCACAGGCATATGAAGATCCAGTGTAATCACATCAGGCTTCAATGTCGCAAGTTTTGCCATCGCATCCTTACCGTCAGATGCGGTACCGATAACTTCGAAATCCGGAGCTCTAAGGATTTTTTTAAGAATTGTGAGAACTGTCGGTGAGTCATCAATGCAAAACACTTTAAGAGGTTTTGGAATTTCAAGCGTAGACGTTGTTGTCGACTTAACCGGAAGTGGAATGACTGATGCCGTTTGCGCCTTATAGACACTTGGAGAGACACCGCGAATAGGAAGACCAAATCCGCTGAGAGATTCACTCATTCCTGTAATAAGCGTCCCCTCAGGTGTGAGATGCTTTAACAGAGACTTTGCGATATTTTCCTGGTTCTGGCGGTCAAAATAAATAAGAACGTTTCTGCAAAGAATGACATCAAATTTTTCATTCATCTGAACATTCAGAAGATTCATCGTCTGAAAGCGTGCATGTGCCTTGATGTCAGACTTAATTTTATACCAGTCTGCGATCTCGCCCTTGCCTTTAACCCAATGACCTTCCCAGAGATGCCTTGGTGCTGTTTCGAGTTCTCGGCGATGGTAGACGCCATTCTCTCCTTCTTTCACCGAAACTGGATCAATGTCACTGCCTACAACCTGCCAGTTCATTGAAGGATCAATCTTAGGCATGTGAAACTGAAGCCACATGCAAAGAGACCATACTTCCTGGCCTTTCGAGGAAGCGGCAGACCAGATTTTGATGGTCGTGCGGCCTTCTTTCTTTGCAAATGCAACGATAGTAGGAAGTTCTTTAGCGATCCATTCAAAGTGAGAAAACTCACGAAAGAAAGATGTAAAGTGAGTTGTTAATAAACCAATAAGGTGTTTATTTTCTTCTACGAAATGAGCTGACCAATATTTTTTATACTCAGATGGTGATGTGATTTTAAGTTCGCTACATCTTCTCTTCATACGCGATTCGATCATAGGGAATTGTTTTTCACCCATGATATTGCCAGTCTCTTTACTCATGACTGTTGCCACTTCTTGTATCAGCGATTCCCATGTATGAGTTGAATCTTTTAAGGCAGCAACCATCTATAAACTCCAAAATCCCTTAAGCGGGAGTGATCTCTTTTCGGATTTCTCAATCACTTCTGAAGAATTCTTAGGCCAAGAAATGAAAAATAAATGACTGATATTCATGCAATTTGGAATGAAAGTGGCCGACAATTTTGGAAAATAAACAGAATCAACATTAACTTCTGAGTAGCGGGGTCAGGATTTATTTTAACTTAATTGAGGGTTTAAACGATCCTCTGGTCATGATTAACGGATGGCTTTCAAGTGACAATTTAGATGTGTTTTACACGAGTTTTACAAGTGTAGGGTTAAATTTAAGAATGAAACAACAATTTGAACTTCAACTGCCAGACCTCCTCTACTTCGTGAAAGAAAGCTGTCACGAAAATCTGCACGATACTCTTAATGAAATAAGAGAGATGGCAGATAATGTGTCACCTATCTATGTCTCTGACAGGCTTCGCGAGTTTCTCAAAAACTTTATTCGCGAAATCCAGATGCATCTGGCGCATGAAGAGAACACTGTTTTCCCTTCAATTGCAGCAGGGAGAGGAAAAAACAAAGCTGCATCGATTCATCATCTCGTTGATGATCATGACCAGATGAAATTATCTCTTCTTGAAATTAGAAAAATGACTGCTAACTATGCCTTGCCGCTTGATCTTGATGTGAAGGGACTCGCGTTCTTCCGTAAGCTTCGTGAGATGGACAGGATTATCCTCAACCATATTCAGATTGAGGATAATATTCTTTTCCCTATGGTGCTTTCAGGCTGATTAAAGAATCTGGCCGACTGATGGTCTATCATCGGGGAGAGGAATTTTTTCCGTCTCACCTGGAACCATCGGAAACGTTCCATCAATCCACGACGCTTTTGCTTTTTCGATTTTATCGTGATCACTTGAAACAAGATTCCACCAGATGTAGCGTGGTTCGGGAAACGGTTCCCCACCTAACACAGCGACGACTGCATCTGCAGAATATTCAATGGAAAGATTTGAACCGGTATTGAAAACGACCATCTTTGTTGATCCGTATTCATTGCCATCAATTTTCACTTTCCCATTCACAACATACAAGGCCAGTTCATGGCCATCAGATTGAATATCAACTGAGCCATTGTGTCGGGCCTTAATGATCATGAATTTCATCGGACTATATGCTTTGAGTGGAGATGTTTTTCCGAATGAAGAACCTGCCACGATATCAATAAGGGCAGATCCATTATCAAATTTAGGAATTTTCTCTGCATCGTAGTGATCAAAACTCGGATCAACATCTTCTTTATCTTTTGGAAGTGCTACCCAGAACTGAAGTCCATGAATTGTTCGATCATGAGTTCTTTCTTCTGCTGATTCCCTTTCAGAGTGAGAGATCCCCTTCCCTGCGGTCATCCAGTTCACTTCACCGGGAACAATTGTCTGCACGACTCCAAGAGAATCCCTGTGAACGATCGCTCCTTCGAATAAATAAGTAAGAGTCGAAAGTCCAATATGGGGATGAGGTCTTACGTCCATTCCATCCGGCGAATGTAAATGAGCAGGACCCATGTGATCGAGAAAAATAAAAGGACCAACCATTCGCTTTTTCTGCCATGGAAGAATTCTTCTGACAGTGATGCCGATATCTTTTGCTCTTGGTTCAATGATGAGGTTAATGTCGTTTTTCATAAGTTTGTAATTTTAATGTTACTCTCTAAAAGTTTATGGATTGGGCACTTGTTAGCAATATCTCTGAGTTTTTCAACCTGGTCAGAAGGAAGATTTCCAAAATTCAGTTTTCTTTCGATAACTGATTCCGGACCTTCCTTCACGATTTTCACTTCCACTTTTACAGAAGAGATGTCCCAGTTCTTTCTCTTAGAATACATGTGAAGAGTTAAAAGAGTACATGCGCTAAGGGCCGCTTCCACGATTTCGTGAGGATTAAGCCCCTCGTCAGTTCCACCTAACGACTTGGCCACGTCTGCAATGATCTGGTGCTCGCCGTTTGTTAAAGTAACGGCGAACTCACCAGTTTTTGATCCTGTAATCATAGTGGCACTTCCATAAGTAGAATTTCCGCATTGCTCGATGCTTTAATATCAAGTGTATCAAACTCAGTGAAACCTGCACCGTCACGTTGATTGAATTTTGTACCATTCACTTCAACATCACCAGTGATGACAAAGAGATAAATCCCGTTTCCTTTGATCTGACGATCGTACTTAACAGACTTGCCAGCATCAAGATCAGAAAGCGTAAAGAAAGCGTCCTGATTGATTGTCACAGCACCATTGCGTCCATCCGGAGCAACAACCGTCTGGAGTTTATTTTTGCGACCCTCTAGAGAAAATTCAGTTTGCTCATAACGAGGCTGAACATTCAGTTTTTTAGGCATGACCCAGATCTGCAAAAGTGTCACAGGATCTTTGTCTGAAGCATTGTATTCAGAATGCGCGATCCCTGTACCGGCCGACATAATTTGCACTTCACCTTTGCGGATGATTTTCGAGTTACCGGTGGAATCTTTGTGGGCCAGTGAACCCATAAGTGGAATCGTTACAATTTCCATGTCACGATGTGGATGCGTGCCGAAGCCCATACCTGCATCGATAAAGTCATCGTTGATCACGCGAAGAGCACCGAAGTTCATTCTTTGCGGGTTATAATAATCAGCAAAGCTGAATGTGTGATGACTCTTTAGCCAGCCGTGATTGGCATAGCCTCTTGTTTCTGATGGATGTGTAATCATATATCCTCCCTTCTTAGTAGTGTTACCGAAAGTGTTCAGGGCAGCGAGTCCCGCCGCTCCAGTAAGTATGAATGATCTTCTATTCATCTTTCCCCCTTTCCTTAAAACCATTATCGGGGATTTTGAGTTAAAAAGAAATTATATTGTTTTTATCATCTGTATAAGTATTTCTTATATTGAAATAACGCCCTGAAAGGGGCGATGATACCTGTCATGAACATTCTATTCTTATCTTGTGACTCTCTTACTGGCTTCATCACTGACGAAGATATTCTTGTCAAAGAACTCGAGTCTTCGGGCCATTCCGTTACTACTTTATCATGGTCCAAAGACGCTGATTGGAGCAAGTTTGATTGCGCCATCATCCGTACAACATGGGATTACATGGAAAAACCTGAAGCATTTTTCAAGCAGCTGGAAAAGATTTCCTCACAGACAAAATTGTATAACTCACTCGACACAGTTAAGTGGAATATCCATAAAGGTTACTTATCAGGACTTGAGAAGAAAGGTGTAACGATCGTTCCAACAGTATTCTTCAAGTATGATGAAGAACTTAAAATACCGGCAAACTGGCCGGAGAAAATTGTGATTAAACCTGCGATCTCTGCTGGGTCATACAAGACTCTTGTTCAGAACAAAAATCAAATTGATCGCTCTGAAATGGTTCCCGGAGACTGGATGTGCCAGCCATTTCTTCCTCAGATCTTTGAGGGTGAAATTTCTCTTATCTATTTCAATAAAGTTTTCAGTCACGCTCTTCTTAAAGTTCCAAAGAAGGGAGATTTCCGAGTTCAGGAAGAATTTGGTGGAGACATCATTCCCCTGAAACCAACTCCTGAACTTCTCGCTCTGGGTGAAAAAGTCATGTCATCAGTTTCTGATGATCTTCTTTACGCAAGAGTGGATCTCGTCCCATATGAAAATCACTATGCCCTGATGGAACTTGAATTGATTGAACCGGCCCTCTACTTCCGTACAAACGCCGATGCAGCAAAAAACTTTTCAAAGGCACTAGATCATGTCCAAAAAAGATAATGACGACCTGAAAAAACTCCAGCTGAAGATGCTCAGAATCCAACAAGGTGTCTGGCACTGTAAAGAGCGCGTGATCATCGCCATCGAAGGCGTGGACGCTGCAGGAAAAGGCGGAGTCATCCGTCGCATGACGGAGAATCTTGATCCACGTGGATTCCAGGTTCACCCCATCGGTGCTCCAGGAAAAGTGGAACAGGGAAAACACTATCTTTATCGTTTCTGGAAGAAGCTCCCAGAAAAAGGCACCATCGCTGTCTTCGATCGGACTTGGTATGGACGTGTGCTGGTTGAACGGATTGAAGACCTGATTGAAAAACATGAATGGGAGCGCGCTTATGGTGAAATTAATCAATTTGAAAAACTTCTGACTGATGATGGAGTGAAGATCGTGAAGATTTTCCTTCGCATCTCAAAAAAAGAACAGTTAAAACGTTTTGAAGACCGTCTGAAAGATCCATATAAGAACTGGAAAATCACTCCGGATGACATCAGAAATCGCGCGAAGTGGACTGAGTACGACAAGGCCTATGATCAGATGATTAAGAAGACTAATAAGAAGCACGCAAAATGGCACATCGTCGATACAGACGACAAAGATGAAGCACGCGAGCAGGTCATGAAGATTGTGACCAAAGAATTAAAAGGCATCCATGACTGGATGGAAGATCACGCATACACACTTAATCAAAAAGAATTAGCGAAGGCCCTCAAGGATCTTCACTAAGAAGAACACGAGACTTCGTAGTTTTTATGCTCTGACGGAGTTGGCATAGAGTATTTCTCAAATGCCGGATGGTCATCATAGGGTGAATAGAAAACGTTAAGCCAGTCTTTAAGTTTCTCTGTTCTTCCCTCCTCCACATCCTCAATCACTTCCTGAGCGATGTAATTTTTCAGGACATATTTCGGATTCGCTTTCAGGATTCGCTCTTTAAAACCAATCAAATCTTCAGACTTTAATCGCGCTTTATATTTCTCATGCCACTCGATTAATTCCGCACGCTGACCATAGTACTCGTAAACACCTTTCAGGTCATAGGCAAGCTGACGCCAGAAGAATGTATAATCAATATTAAGTTTTGAGAGCATCTGAAGTCCTTCAACGAGAAGCTTGTAATCATCAGCTTCCTCATTCTGAAGTCCCATCTTGATTCGTGAAAGACGAATATATTCAGTTTCAAAAGTATCAGGGTACGTATTCAGGATTTCTTCCAGTTTTTCTCTCGGAACAATATTCATAAAACACACCAGGAGTCTTTCCAGATTCCACATTCCGATCGAGGGCTGGTTGTTATAAGAGTATCTGCCCTGATGATCAGAGTGATTGCAGACATAATTTAAGACCGTGTCTTCAAGGAATCCATAAGGACCGTAATCAATCGTGAGACCCAGGATCGACATATTGTCGGTATTCATTACGCCATGACAAAAACCAACGTTCTGCCAGTTGGCCATGAGCTTCGCTGTTCTTTTCACAATTTCCCGAAGCATGTCTTCCACACTCACGTCATTGAAAAAAGTTTTGCGAGTATATTCAACCAGAGCTTTAAGTTCTTCTTCTTTCTTGAAGTGAAAGCACAATTCAAAATGTCCAAACCTGATGTTACTCGGAAACACTCTTGCAACGATCGCTGATTTCTCAACTGTTTCACGGTAAACAGCATCCTCACCCGTAAGAAGAGCGAGCACTCGTGTTGTAGGAATCCCTAAACCGTTCATCGCTTCAGAACAGAGATATTCACGAACAGATGAACGAATGACCGCCTTACCATCACCCATTCTTGAAAATGGTGTGAGTCCTGACCCCTTAGTTTGAATTTCATATCGACCGTTTGCATTTACAATCTCACCGATTGAAATGGCCCGCCCATCACCAAGTTGACCGGCCCACACTCCAAACTGATGTCCCGCATACCTTGTGGCAATTCTTTGCTCGCCATCAAGCTGATTTTCAAAGTTTAACCACTTTGCGAGATCAGCATCACTCATCTCTAAACCAATATCAGACTTTAACTTTGTCACATGTATCAGTCGGGCATTGGCAATGGGAGTCGGTTTAACTCTCTCATAGAGGTAAGGAGGCAAAGTAGTGAAAGTATTGTTGAATGTGACCATGCCCTACTATAGCCCCAGTCTATCGCCCTATCAATACTAGTGATTGGAATGAAATCTTCTTCTGGACGAAAATGATATCAGGAGAAAACTATGACTATATTAGTTTTAGCAACTATCGGTGGAGTTATTTCAGCAGTCAGTACCAGTGCAGGATCACTTCTGGCACCGGTCTTCACAAAATTTGAAGGGCTTCGGAAAATTCACATGAGTATGGATTTTGCCCTTGGAGTGATGCTCTCAGCTGTCGCCTTTTCCCTGGTAGGTCCTGAGATCATGAAAGGAAAAGACCTGTCTCTCGTTTTCTCCGGATTGATCGCTGGTGGTTTGTTCATTCTTTCCACTCACAAGATCATTTCTTATTTTAACCGTAACCAAAAATTCAATTCATACAAAGTATTATTAATTGCGGCCCTCATCTTTCACAACCTTCCTGAAGGCATGGGTGCGGGAGCTTCACTTGCCGGCATGAATCTTCACGATGCGCTTCCTCTTCAGGTTGCTATCTCCATTCAGAATATAGTTGAAGGGCTTTTGCTCACTCTTCTTCTGCAGGGACTTGGCATGAGTCTGACGAAATCAGTGATCGGCGGTATCGTATCAGGGCTGATTGAAATGAGTGGTGCTGTTGTCGCAGGATTAGTGATGGAGCAGACTGTAAGTCTTCTTCCCTTCTTCCTGTCTCTTGCAGGTGGAGCGATGATGATGTCTGTAGCTATGGAAATTTTTGAGAATAAAAAGATTGTCGCAAGTCAGTTTGTCGGAGGATTAATGGTTAT
>JBEIQF010000280.1:0-4544 GCA_040376635.1 Halobacteriovoraceae bacterium | reverse complement strand
GGCCTGGTATCTGGTACCTCTTTTATTTGTAACCGTAAGTTGTGGAACCCTCCAAAAGTGGGCCATGCGTTCAACCACTCCCGTTTTAGAGAAGTCCTCTGATGGGCTTATGCAGGAAGGGAATTGGGACTTTTTCCGGGCCAGTGCTCCTGCGAGTATCAAATTTCTCGAATTGTTATGGCTTCAGGATAAAGAGAATTACAAACTCCTGTCTGTGCTTATCAAAAGTTATTCAGGTTATGCGTTCAGCGTTCATGAAACTCTTGCGATTGAGGATGAATTAGCTGGAGTAGAAGACTCCCAGGCGAAAAAAGACGCGATTATTTTCTATACCCGTGCTCTCGACTACGGACTTCTTTATCTGAAGCATAAGGGAATTGATCGAAATGATCTGCTCTCTAACGATTTTGATAAGCTCAAACAAAAGCTAAAAAAATTTGATGAAGATGATGCTATTGCACTTCTCTATACTGGCCAGTCGTGGGGAAGTCTTATCAATCTTCAAAAAGACAATGTCGCTCTTGTTTCTCAAATCCCGAATGTAAAACTTATCTTTGATCGGGTGTGCTGGCTTCAGCACAACATTGATCACAATATCTGCGACATGTTCTTTGCGCAGTATGAAGCATCCCGACCAAAAATGCTCGGTGGTAATCCAGAGAAGGGTGAAGCGATGTTCCTTAAAACCATCAGCAAGCATCCACGAAATCTTCTTCTCCGTCAGTTCTATATTCAGTATTCTCTTATCCCGATGATGGACACTGAGAAATATGAAGCTCAGGCCGCGGTCATGAAAGAAGAAATCGCGAAGTGGGAAAACTTAAATCGAGACGGGTTGGAAAGTGTATCAACTTATAAGAACACGCCTGAACTGAATCTTTATAATTCAATCGCAAAAAAACGTTTTTTAGCAGTTGAAAAATATAAAACTAAAATTTTTGAGTAGGTCATTATGAAACATCTTTTATTTCTGCTCTTCCTTTGTCTTTCACTTAATGCAGTTGCAGCACCTATCAAGATTGCTGTGCTCGTTCCTGAAGGAACGACATGGGGAAACAGCCTTAAAAAGTTTTCGAAAGAAGTTGAAACTGTCACAAACGGCGAAGTAACTTTTAAAATTTACTACGGTGGAGTGGCCGGAGATGAACCAGATGTCCTTCGTAAAGTTCGTATCAATCAGATGCAGGGTGGAATTTTCACAGGAAAAGTTCTTGGCGAAATCTATGGTGATATTCGTGCCATGGAACTTCCATTTACATTCTACGGTAATCAGAAAAAGGCTTCTGAAACTCTGGTGAAACTCACTCCTCAGTTTAATGAAGGAATTAAAGCAAAAGGTTTCGTGAATCTTGGCTTTTATGAAATCGGACAAGTGTATGTCGTATCAACAAAAAAGATCGCAACACTTGATGAATTGAAAGGAACAAAGATCTGGTCATGGGAAGGGGATCCTCTCGTTCAGGCCCTTCTTGATTCACTTCAGTTAGTTTCAGTTCCACTTGCTCTGCCAGATGTTCTTTCATCTCTATCTACCGGAATCATCAACGCAGCCTACGCGCCACCTCTCGCGATCCTGGCGCTACAGTGGCATACAAAGATTAAGTACCTGGTGGATTTCCCGAGTGGATTCTCAGTGGGTGCACTTCTTGTTTCACAGAAAGCATGGGCCGGAGTGAAACCTGATCATCAGCAAAAAATTCTCGCGCTATCTCAAAAATATGTGAAAGAAGCGAATGATAAATCCATCGTGGAGAGTGAAGGGGCACGCCAGCAGATGAAGAAAGCTGGCATCCAGTTCGTTTCATTTCCTGAAGCCGATTATAAACGTGCAGCTGCAGTTCGTGGTCAGGTGATTTCTAAACTAAAAGACAAGTACATCTCTTCCAAGGTGATTGATCTCGTTGATAAAGAGGCGAAGTAATGGAAAAAATCGTCACTGCCTTTGATGACGTCCTCGAAAAGATCAGCCGATGGGGAATCATCGGTTGTCTCTATGTGATCCTTTCAGGAGCAGTCTTATCGATTGTTTTGAGATGGTTAGGGATGAGTCCCTCGTGGCTTGAGCCCTTGATCAGACATCTTGTTTTCCTTTCAGCTTTTTTTGGCGGATCTCTGGCCACAAGTAAGAACGTCCATATTAAAGTCGATCTTCTTACAAAAGTAGTTGAAGCATCAAATTCTAAAATTCTTCACTGGCTTCATCGAAATCTTGTCTCGTTTTTCTGTCTGATTGTAACGACGGTTCTTATGAAGTCAGCCTACGATTTCTTTCTCGTTGAAAAAGAATTCGGGACAGAAGCGTTTCTTCATATTCACAGTTCATGGCTTGTGGGAATCATCCCATTCGGCATGGGACTTATTGCATTGAGATTCCTGAATCAATTGATTCTTGGGTTGATGAAAGGGGACGCGCGTGAGCATCATCGCGTATAGTACAATTCTTTTCATCGCACTATTAGGTGCACCGATATTTGCAGTGATGTCAGCTCTCGCGCTCACGGCCTTTTATTTCAGCGGAGTTGAGCTTTCTGCAGTTTCTGTTGAAATTTATCGACTAGCTTCGGCGCCAACAATTCTTACGATCCCGCTTTTTACTTTTGCTGGTTACGTTCTTGCTGAATCAAAAGCACCGGTAAGACTTCTTCGTCTTTCTCAAGCGATGCTTGGCTGGATGCCAGGTGGAGTAGCGATCGTATGCCTATTTATCTGCGCATTCTTCACCGCATTCACAGGTGCTTCGGGTGTAACGATTATCGCACTTGGTGGACTTCTTTATCCGATTCTCATTCAAGAAGGATACTCGGAGAAATTTTCTCTCGGACTTATCACGACCTGCGGCTCTCTTGGTCTTTTGTTTCCTCCAAGTCTTCCGATCATCCTTTATGGAATTATTGCGAAGGTTGATATCGATCAACTCTTCCTCGCAGGACTTATTCCTGGTTTTGTTCTTATGTTTATTCTTGGGGCATACGCAGTCTACAACGCCCGTCACATCGAAAAAAAGAAACAATCTTTCTCATTCACTGAGATGAAGGCCGCTTTATGGGAAGCCCGTTATGAACTGCCACTTCCGGTTTTCGTTCTTGGTGGAATTTATGGTGGATTTGTGACAGCTACTGAGGCTTCTGCGCTTTCTGCCTTTTATGCCTTATTTGCCAATACTGTCCTCACAAAGGATCTTTCGATTTCAAGAGATGTTCCGAAAGTGATTGTTGAATCTTTAACTCTGGTCGGGGCAATCCTCCTGATCCTCTGTTGTGCTCTCGGGTTGACCAACTATCTTGTTGATGAAGAAATCCCGATGAAAATCCTCGAGGCCATGAGAAGCTTCATCACGGATAAGTATCTCTTCCTGTTTGTCCTGAATATTTTCCTTCTGATTGTTGGCTGCTTGATGGATATTTTCAGTGCCATTATCGTTGTTGTCCCTCTGATTCTTCCGATTGCGGAGCAGTTTGGGGTGAATCCTCTGCATCTTGCGATCGTGTTCCTGACAAATCTGGAGATTGGTTACATTACTCCGCCAGTCGGAATTAATCTTTTCATCAGTTCATTCCGTTTCAATCGTCCGGTGCTGGAACTCTATAAAGTGAGCATTCCGTACTTGATTCTGATGCTGATTGCCCTGATTATTATTACGTACATACCAATGCTGACACTTATATGGTTCAACTAGTTCTCGTTCTTCTATTTAGCATAGGGCTTTCGGCCAAAGTGGATCGCGTCCACACTGAGAGCTATTTGGGTGAGAAGAGACTTGATTCCTATTCAGAGCGCTATCAGCCGCTCATCTTCCAGGATATTTATCAAGGGAAGATGTCGTTCTCAGATGAAGTGTTCTTCCAGAATTTTTTTGATCCTTATCTCTTTAATCGCGGCAATGATTATTCGTTCTTTCTTCGTTCTGAACTGAACGGAGGGATGATTTGTTCCAATGAATTATTGTCTACGCATTTTGACGATATCCGTTTTTCATACCGCCTTATCACTTTAAGTTATCTTCTTGAAAGTGAATGGCACATGAAACTTGTCTCGGATCATTTCCGATTCAAGAACGGTTGTCAGTTTGATCTCAAATCTTGGGTAAAAAGCTGTAAACCTAAGTCTGAAGAGATGAAGAAGTTCGTTCAGCGCCTTGATACCTACCAGCCTCGTTATGAGGAGTCTCTTCCGCCAACGTATAAAGCTTCAGACTGGTGGAAAGAATTCACGAGAAACGATTTCAAACAGTATTCGCATTACCGCATGAACACCGAATGTAACGAGAAGTGCAGTGAAGACATTCTCCAGGATAGATTTAAAAAAGTTTGTGAAGCTGACCAGAAAGTCATGACGATGATTTGTTCAGAATTGGATGAGGTCTACGGTCTTTCTCAAAGCCGTGATGCTTATTATCTTCTTGGTTTATCGAATATCATCAACACCTACAATAAATCAGGTGAGGCAATGGGATGCCTTCGTCGTTTCTCTGAAGTGATGTCTCATAAAGAAGTTCGTTTTGATGTTTTAAAACAATTATTCCCTTCGCTTCAGACTTTCCTCCG
>JBEIQF010000350.1:0-3452 GCA_040376635.1 Halobacteriovoraceae bacterium | reverse complement strand
CTTCCGCACCACGGTCACATCGTGGCCTCAACGTTGAAGGACATTGTTCCACGCTATTTCACTATGAAAGGCTTCTACGTTGATCGTCGTTTCGGCTGGGACTGTCACGGTCTTCCAATCGAGCAGGAAATTGATAAGAAATTCCAGATGTCTGCTTCCGATTTCGTGGCACTTCATGGTGTAAAAAAATACAATGACGAATGCCGCGGAATTGTTGATCGCTATGTGAACGAATGGGAAAAAACCATCGGCCGTCTTGGTCGCTGGGTTGATTTCAAAAACGATTATAAAACAATGGATTTGAATTTCATGGAATCCACTTGGTGGGTTTTCAAATCAATCTGGGATAAAGGCCTTATCTATCAAGGTAACAAGATCGTTCCTTACTCACCTGCTCTTCAGACGGCACTTTCAAACTTTGAAGCTGGTCAGAACTATCAGGATATCCAGGATCCTGCTGTCACAATTCTTTTCAGAACAAAAGAAGATCCGAATACCTATTTCGCAGCATGGACGACAACTCCTTGGACACTTCCATCTAACCTCTCTCTTTGCGTTCATCCGGAAATCGAATACGTAAAAGTTAAAGACCTTGATAAGAACATCTTCATCATCATGGCGAAAGCTCGCCTTGAAGCTTACAAGAAAAACTTCAAGTACGAAGAAGTTGAGACATACACTGGTGCTCAGCTGAAAGGTAAACGTTACGAGCCACTCTTCCCTTACTTCTCGAAACTTGAGAAAGATGGCTACTTCGTCATGATGAATGATGAGTATGTAACGACTGGCGATGGTACTGGTATCGTTCACCAAGCACCTGGGTTCGGTGAAGACGATAACAGAGTGATGAAGGCCGCTGGCCTTACTGAAGTAATCGTACCACTTGATATCTCAGCTCGCTTTACTGCAGAAGTTTCAGACTACAAAGGCATGTCGTTCAAGGAAGCTGATAAAGAAATCATCAAGAACTTAAAAGAGCGCGGACAGCTTTTCCATCAGTCAGTTCTTGTGCACAGTTATCCAATGTGTCCACGTACAGATACTCCGCTTATCTACCGAGCTATGCCTCAGTGGTATCTTGCTGTTGAAAAAATCAAAGACAAGATGATCAAAGCGAATCAGCAGATCACTTGGGTTCCTGAAACAATTAAAGATGGACGATTCGGAAAATGGCTTGAGAATGCTCGTGACTGGGCGATCTCTCGTAGCCGTGTATGGGGAACTCCGCTTCCAATCTGGATCAATGACAAAAACGGCAAGATGATTTGTATGGGATCAATTGCTGATCTAAAAAAATACACAGGTGTTGAAGTTAATGATCTACACCGTGAATACGTTGATGGTCTCGACTTCACTGTTCCAGGTGAAGAAGGAACATACAAACGTATTCCAGAAGTTCTCGACTGCTGGTTTGAATCTGGTTCAATGCCTTATTCACAACTTCATTATCCGTTTGAGAACAAGGAAATCTTCCAGGATGGTTTCCCTGCTGAGTTCATCGCTGAAGGTCTCGATCAGACACGTGGATGGTTCTATACCCTCACAGTTCTCTCATCTGCTCTCTTCGATAAGCCAGCGTTCAAGAACGTAATCGTGAACGGAATGGTACTTGCCGGTGACGGTAAGAAGATGTCGAAGCGTCTTCGTAACTACACGCCACCTGATGAACTCTTTGAAACATTCGGTGCCGATGCCCTTCGTCTCTTCCTCATCAACTCAGGACTTGTGAAAGCTGAAGAGCTTCGCTTTACTGATGATGGTGTGAAAGACATGGTTCGCCGTGCACTTCTTCCTTGGTACAACTCATTTAAGTTCTTCTCTACATATGCTCACGTTGATGGATGGAAAGTAGATGCTAAATCTCACCATGAAATCAAAGTAGCACCTGATGGATCTTTTGCTTTCACAGGAATTGCATCAGATAACATCCTTGATCAGTATCTTCTTTCTAAACTTCAGACTCTCGTGAAAAACGTGAATCATGAAATGCAGAACTACCGCCTTTATAACGTTGTACCTGAGCTCTTCAACTTCATTGAAGACCTGACGAACTGGTACATCCGTCTTAATCGTCGTCGTTTCTGGGAAGAAGGAATGTCAGCGGACAAAACTGCTGCCTACTCGACTCTCTATACAACTCTTGAGAGCCTTTCACGTTTGATGGCACCATTCTCGCCATTCCTCGCGGATCACATCTACCAAGAGCTCAAAGCTTTCGGTGGCAACACTGAAGAATCAGTTCACCTATGCTCATACCCTGAATCTGCGGAAGGTCTTATCAATGAGACTCTTGAAACTGCCGTAGGAAGAATGCAGCAAGTGATCCTTCTTGGACGTCAAAAGCGTGTAACAGAAGGCGTGAAAGTTAAGACTCCGCTTAAAACTCTTAAAGTGATTCACCAGGACCAGACTCTTCTGACTGAAATGAAAAAGCTGGAAGAATACATCAAGATCGAACTTAACGTTAAGAACGTTGAGTACATGACAAATGAAGCTGACTTCGTTGTGCTTTCAGCTAAACCAAACCTTCCGGTTCTTGGTAAGAAGCTTGGGAAAGACATGGGTGCTTTCAAGGCCCTCATCGAAAAACTACCTTCTGCTGAAGTTCTTAAAGTTGAGAACGGTGGAAAAGTGACATTGAACAATGTTGATTTTGATTCATCTGAAATTCTTGTCATGAGAACGGCGAAGGCCGGCACTCAAGCGATGACGAACAGATTCATCACGATCGATATGGACTGCACACTTGATCAGGATCTGATCGATGAAGGTCTTGCTCGTGAAATGGTGAACCGTATCCAGAAAACTCGTAAAGATTCAAATTTCAACGTTCAGGACAGAATTGAATGTACTGTGTACACGTCTCCTGAACTTGCTAAAGTGTTCCACAAGTACCAGAGCTACATTTCTTCTGAAACGCTTATGGTTAAGGGAACAGTTTCTGATGCGAAACTTCCAAATGCAGTTGCTCACGAAATCGATGAAGCGCATTTTGAAATCGTAGCGAAGAAAGTTTAACGCACTATTCCCTCTCCCAGGAGAGGTAACATTAAGGGGCCGCAAGGCCCCTTTTTTGTTACAAGACCATTTATGAAATGGATCCTTCTTACCCTTATCTCATTCAATGTCTTTGCCACTTCAGACTGCACACAATACGCAAGCGATTGCGAATACTATTCATGCGTCTCAGATTCAAAACATTGCCCTGATTCAAGTTATCCGGTCTCATTTGGAAAACGGTATTGCCTTCGTTATGAAGATCGTATGGAAAGATTTTCTGATGCTGGAAGAATGTGGATTGAGGAAGTTCGAAAGTGCCTCATCAGAGACATGGACACATTTGAATCAGATCTTACGTGCTCTCAACTCAGAAAGCGTGCATTCAAGGGACATGTTCCTTGTTATGTTGAATCAGGCTTCTGCAACCTATCAGTTAAAGACAAGGCCAGAGT
>JBEIQF010000051.1:0-13414 GCA_040376635.1 Halobacteriovoraceae bacterium | reverse complement strand
GGGGCCAACACTGATACCGTTAAGATCATCATCGCCGCCAGCAACTGTGTATCTGAATAACAACGTAGATGTGCCATCACCACTTACATAAGTTGCAACACGTGAAGTTGCACCAACAGTGAGATTGAGTTCAGGAGTTCCGGTCACTGTAACTGTTGCTGGAAATGTTAAAGTGAAATCGATATCCTGAGAGAGGGTATATGTTCTATTGAGAGTAGTTGAGAGAGTGAATTTTGGTACCTGAGGAACGTGACCAGAAACTACGTCTCCGCCGCCGCCGCCAGATGCCTGACAGCCGATCAGAATTAACAGCATGAGAAGTAATGAGAGAGACTGCAATTTCATTGTATCCTTATCGACAAACACCCCTACAATTTTTAACTGGTTCTTAATATATTAACAGGCTGACAAATTTACCGACTTGATTCTTAAAATCAGCATTAATGGTTTCATAGTCTTAGGTAGGCAAAAAATGCCATGGTATGCGTTTTCAGTAGGATGACGCATTATTAATAAATTAAGGTTTATGAAACTCTTATTATTCCTCTCGCTCTATTTATTAGGTGGTTGCGCCACGAAGTACATCGTTCCGGGTAATCGATTCATCACGCCCGAAACTCAGGGTGGGGCCTTCAAAGGATCGATTGAGTTTCAACAGGCGGGTGCGACTCAACTCACTGTCGATACTTCCCAAGGTTCAGTTGAAGACGGTGTAACTTACGCAGAAACAACCCGATCTGGTTTTCAGTTTAATAATTCAATTTTTGAAAGTTTTGATTTCGTCTGGGCCCATACAGGTAGTGCGAACTCTATGCTGGGAGCAAAGCTTCAGGTGATTGGTGCTTCCAGGAATGCAAATGGTGCCGGACATAAGTTAAGTGTCGCTGCTTTGTTTGGTAGCAATGAACATGAGACTGATGATGAATCTGTTGAATTTGAATTAGGTGGTAAAGAGTTTCTCATTATCTACGGTTATAGAATCAATGAATCCATTCTTCCTTATTTGGGGATTTCTCTCGCGAGTTATGATTTTCTTGGAAAGATTAATGCAAGCGGACCTCTGAACGGGGCCGAGCCTAAACTTACTACAAGTGCTAAGGGTCTCAACATGGGGACGGAGTTCAGCATGAATTCGTTCTTTGCTAAAGTTGAGGCTACCTATCAGACTTTGACGACTACCGATACCAAGGACAAAGACCGTTTTATGTTCGGCTATTCCCTTGGATTCAGTTGGTAGCACAGGACGTTTTTGACCACATTGAGTCTCACCCTGCCATCTTCTAAAATAATAGGGTGAGGGAGTCACATTTGAAGATTCTTGTAAGCCTCATTTTATTTATCCTGTTCAGCAGGCCTTCTTTTGCAAAGTTAGATTTTGAGGATCACGCGTTTCCTGAACTCGTAACATCGGCTCGTGCACTTGCGATGGGTAATGCTTACATCAACAAAGTAGATGACTCCTGGTCTGCATTCTATAATCCAGCTGGTCTTGGAACTGTTCGTAAGCCTCAATTCCACATCATGAACATTCACACAGAAGCAAGTAGTACAATGCTCAATGTTGTTAGTGATGGGCCTGCTTATAAAATTCCTGGAAACTACATGGATTCTTTTGATCAGGACAACATGCGATCTAAGCTCGCAGACGATCAGGGGAAACTTGCTCATTCAAGATTTAACATCTTTCCCAATTTTACAGTGAGAGGATTAACTCTCGGATATATGTTCTCGCAACGGAATCGCGCGATCATTAACGATGACGTTGCGAATAGATTTGAAGTTGCGGAAAGACGAGATCAAGGTCCTGTGATGGCACTGAATGCTTCTCTCTTCGGAGGAGTATTTAAAATCGGTGCGTCTGCTGTTTATTTAAATCGTCGTGAGCTCTATAAAGATTTTGGTCCAACTGATGAAGTGGACATTAATGGTAACGACTACAAATCTGGTAAGAGCCTCCAGTTAACTGCTGGAGCAAGACTAACTCTTCCAGTGGCCCTTCTTCCTTCATTCTCAGCAGTACTCAGAAATGCGACGGCGAATGACTGGGAAGATGTAAAAAACAGCGGTTCACCGGATGAGATTGAGCAAACAGTTGATGTGGGTTTTTCTATCACGCCTCAAATCAGCAAGATTTCCAGACTTCACATGGAAGTGAATCTCAAAGATTTGAACGATGCTTATGATACAAATATCAAGCGACGTCTGGCAGCAGGTGTAGAGCTCGATTTCAACCGTAGAATCTTCCTTCGTGGAGGTTATGGTGACGGTTGGGGGTCTGGTGGTATCGGTGTGCGTTCAAGAACTTTTATTCTCGATCTCACAACATACGCAGTGGATCGCTCTCTGGATGGTTTCAGGGAGCTTGAAGACCGTAGATGGGTCTTGTCATTATCCTCAGGTTTTTAATGTGGTTACAGCTCCTTAACCCTGTCTAATTAGAATTTTTTCAGACTATGTAACTCCAACGGTTTAGACCTTTCCAATAATCACGGTTTCTGCTAAAAATCCCCATTCTTAAATAGAAGGTTCGAATCCTTCCACTCAACTTTTTCCGAGTGAAACAAACAATTGATGGAGTCCTTGTGGCATCTCACAATCCTTACGCTTCCTTTTTAGACAAAGTTGAAAAACCAGCACGCTATATCGGTGGTGAACATTTCGTTATCAGAAAAAACTGGAATGAAAGCATTGGTCGAGTAGCACTTTGTTTTCCTGATACATATGAAATCGGTATGAGCCATCTTGGGATGAAAATCCTTTACGATGAAATCAACCAGCATCAGGGTTTACTTGCGGAAAGAGTTTTTGCTCCATGGATCGACATGGAAAAAGAAATCCGCGACAGAAATCTTCATCTCGTTTCACTTGAAAATTTTAAGCCTCTTAAAGAATTCCATATTGTTGGTTTCTCGCTTCAGTATGAAATGAGTTATTCAAATATCCTCAACATGCTTGATATGGGTGGCATTTCAATCTGGACTAAAGATCGTCGGGAAGAAGAGCCATTCGTCATCTGTGGTGGTCCTTGTGCGACTCACCCTGAGCCACTTGCACCGTTCATGGATTTCGTAGTTGTAGGTGATGGAGAAAAGCTATTTGCTCGTGTCACTCATTTTATCGGCGAAGCTCGTGCTCGCGGAATGAAGCGTTCAGAAATCCTATTTGAACTTGCGAAGTGGAAAGGCATCTACGTTCCTCAGTTCTACGATACTGCTATTGATCCGATGACTCAGATGGAAGTTGTGACTGGACCTAAAGCTGAATTCGCAGGAGTTATTCCTGATCGCGTTCAGAGATATTTTGTGGATAACCTCGCAAATTATCCTTTCCCGACAAAATCTCCGATTCCTCACATGACTGCGATTTTTGACCGTTTTTCGGTTGAGCTCGCGCGTGGATGTACTGAAGGTTGTCGTTTCTGCCAGGCAGGAATGATCTACCGTCCTGTTCGTGAAAGAAATCCTGAAAACGTCGTTCAAATGATGATGGATGGATTGAAGAACGGTGGATTTGATGAAGCTTCACTAACTTGTCTTTCAACTGCAGATTACTCAGCAGTAACTCCACTCGTGATTGAACTTCTTGATAAATTACATAAAGAAAATGCAACTCTCGGTATCTCATCACTTCGAGCTTACGGACTTGATGAGCGCATTCTTGATAAACTAGCCGAAGTTAAAAACACATCTCTGACTTTCGCACCTGAGGCCGGTTCTCAGAGAATGCGTGACGTGATTAACAAAAACGTTTCAGAAGAAGATCTCTTAAAGACTGCTGAAAATGTCTTCTCTCGTGGCTGGACGAAAATGAAGTTGTACTTCATGATTGGCCTTCCGACTGAGGATGATGATGATGTTATCGCGATCATGGAAACATCAGCTAAAGCACGCAAGAAAGCTGCTGAATGCGGAGTAAAGAATCCTACAGTAACTGTATCGGTATCTTCATTCGTTCCTAAGCCTCATACTCCATTCCAGTGGTCGAATATGATCACACTTCCGGAAATTCAGCGTAAGCAAAATCTCCTGAAAGACTATGCTGAAAAATACCGCCTGAATTTTAGAAAGCATTTCTCAAAAATCTCGGCCCTCGAAGGTATCGTTGCCCGTGGTGACCGTCGTATTGCTAATATCATCTACAATGCATGGAAAGGCGGCGCTCGCTTTGATGGTTGGGATGAAACGTTCAAGTATGATTTATGGGTTCAGTGTGTAGAGGAATCTGGCGTTGATACACAGATCTTCCTTGGAACAATTCCTATGAATGGAAAACTTGCCTGGGATCACATCGATGTTGGTCTTACAGAAAGATTCCTTGAAATTGAATGGAAGAAAGCAACTCACAACAGACTTTCTCCTCCTTGCGGGAAAGTTCACGGCATGATTGTTCACCACTCAAACCTTGAATCACTTGAGAAGACATTCGATATCGATAAGAAAAAACTTGTTTGTTATCACTGTGGTGTTGCTTGTGATCTTAAAGGTATGGTTGAAGAGAGAAGAGATTTCCTCAAAGGAATGAATTCAATCGAGGACAAGCCTTACGTTGCACCGGAAATACTTAAAAAAGACATTGTTGAACTTCGCGAGAAGAGAAATCAGGCAGTAGGTTTCAAATACCGAATTGAGTTCTCTAAAATCGGTCCTATTACATTCATTTCACACCTAGATCTTCAGAAAGTGATGACGAGGATCTTTAAGAGATCGGGTCTCGAAACACTTCACTCGGAAGGGTATAACATCAGAGCACTCCTTTCATTTGGACCTGCACTTACTCTGGGGATTTCATCCCTTACTGAGTATTTTGATGTGCGTGTTCCTACTGAATGGACAGACTTCCCGGCCATGATGAAGAAACTCCAGGAGCATTCAGAGCCAGGAATTATCTTTAAGGATATTACTGTGATTAACAGTAAGACTCCGTCGATTCAGGATTCAGCGAAGGCCTTTACTTATTTCGTGCCTGTGAAAAAAGCAGGGTCGATGGAAAATGTTGTGAATGAACTTAAATCTCAGGATCAGATCCTGATTCAATCTTATTCGAAAAAAGAAGAGAAGCTTCTTGAGAAAGACATCAGACCGATGATTATAGACATCAAGACAGGAGATTTGGATCTAGGTGAGACCATTATGGAAATCATCGATGAAGTTTCTCCATGTCGTATGCCGGGTATTTTCATCACAACCCACGTGAACCAAGGATCGGGAGTCAGACCTTCAGAGATTATTGAGCTATTAAGCTCTCGCGGTCTGGAAGTTGAGCGTCCTATTAAAACTGGTATCGCTCTCGTTTGATCATAATTTAGACAGGCAGTTTCGCTGCCTGTCTGTTCTTTCTACAATCAAAAATATCTTTAAAAGTAATTTAATCTGAAGATCTAAATCACCGATTAGTAGCCCATGGTTCGCTTCCTGGTGACATTTATTCTGCTCATGACTTCATTGGCGCACGCCAAGGATTTCCCTGTTGATTACATGAATGATTTTCAATCCCAGAAGATTGATCTTAAGAATTCTGAGTGGATTGTTTCTCATCCATCACCGAATAGAACTTTTCTTGTTCACTCAAAGTTGAAAATCTTTGCACTGGTTTCAGAACACATTAGTTCAGTGCCAGTTGAACAGATGGAAGAATTCTTTGCAGGCCCGTTTACGAATGAGGCGCTGATCAGTCGTGAAAAATTCCTGAAAAAGGAACAGGGAGTGATGGATCTTCAGGGTGGATCTTCCACTCATGAGGGTGTTCGTTACGGTGGTACATCTTTTAAAGTTGCGATGGATGAGGGTGTGGCCCGATTCTACGAGCGCATGTGGAGTGAAACAGGAAAGCTTTGGCACATTTCACTTGTCTCTTTTGAATCTTCAGGCACTGAACTTAACGGTGATCTCAATTATTTAATGGAGAAGATTTCTAAAGCTCCAGTCAAGACAACTTCGTTTTTCAATTTTTTGATTCCTGAAGCTGTTGCAATGGATGAACGATGTCGTATCAATGAAAGCGGTAAGTGGAGAGAACTTTCAGGAATTATCCCACGCGTGCGCAAGGAAACTAAATGTAACGATATGAATATTGCTGCCCAGAATAGAGGCAATGGATACGGAATTAAGCTCGACCTATCTTCACTCGCCGGTTGTACTCAAGGACCTGCTGCTGCATGGAATTCAATGAAGCAAGGTTTTCTTTCTGGATTGAACTCTCTCGCCAACGCGACTGAAGAAAAAATGAAACAGTACGGATGCGAGAGACTCAAGCCACCTCGTGCTAATGGAATCTGGCAATCAATCACGAACTCATTTGCTATGCAGGCCTATACAGATTGTCTTTCTGCTGCAGCAACAGGTGCTATGGTTTCTCAGGCATGGCAGGGAATTAAGTCGACTCTTGGTGGTATCAGAGACCTTTATAATTGGGTCAAAGCTGGGAATAATCCATGGACTGCTGCTGTGGCCATGGTGACGAAAGAGGTAAATGGCTTCCTTTGTCTGAATGCTGCTGCTCAGGCGAAAGTGGTTTGTGAATACGCTACTCATTACTTCATCGCGATGGGTGTGGTTGTTGCTACTGCTGCAACTGGTGGTGCTCTTGCACCTGTTGCTGGCGCCGGAGCTGCTGCCAGAGTTGCAATCGCTGTTCAGCGAGGTGTATCCGCTGCAAAAGCATTCATTGCTACTCCTTATACAGTGACAAAGACAATTGTTCGAACTCCTGCTCAAGTTGTCAGAAGACCTGCAGGTTCACCAGGACTTGTCGTTTCAAGTTCTGCTGGTCGTGCACGTCCCCAGGGATCTGTCAGAGCAGGTTCTCGAGCTTCTGGAACTACAACCCAGAGGAGAATACCAGCTTCTACAACAAGACGTACTACTCAGGTTCAGTCTCCTGCTCCTGAAACAAGTGTTTCATCTACTCCTGATACAGAATCAACTGCGGAATTAAACAGACGATCTCTCCTTGAGACCAGACGTAATACTTTTGATCAAACTCTAGCTTCAAAAGAACTCGATCTCGATCAGGCAAGAGCACGTATCAATGAAATTGGTATTGAAGATTTCCTTGAAGAAAAAGGTGACCTCTTCACGACTTCAGAAAAAGATCGTTTGACTGCACTTTTTCGCGAAATTTATCCGAATGCTCCAGACTCAAACAGACTTGCAGATCTAAGGAGAGTAGCGGCACTTTCAGATGCAGACAGATTAACTGAAGCAAAAACATTGTTAGGCAGAGATCTTACTGAACTTGAACAGAAAGCTATTCTTGATGCCCATAATGTTGGTGCTGGCACAGGAAGAGGGTTCTTTACTTACACAAGAGAAGAAATCATCCAGAAAGGTAATATTTTAAAACACGCTGGGTTCAAAGCGGAAGACATCAGAAAGCTGATGGAAAAAGGTATTACGGGGTCACAGTCAAATGCAGCTGTTGCACTTGATCGCTACGATGCAATCAGAGCTTCTAATCAGGCCAAACGAACAGTAGATCAACTTAGAACAACACAAGATCCTGCTAAAGTGACGGAACTCATGACTGCATACAAAGAGCAGCAAAAACTTGCTGCTGATGGATTTGCAAGTGAAGCCCGCCAAAAAATGGCCGATGGTGATAAAGCTTATTCACTCGTGAATACTGGTCTCGCAATCGAAAATTATGTGAAGGCCGGGGACTTAAATGGTGCCATGGCAATGGTGAACTCCGGACTAAGTCAGGGTATGACCAAAGAAGGTATCCTGAGAGATATCTCAAGAAGTTTAACTCTCGATCCTTCATCTACACGTCCTGATATCGTTCTTCAAAGAAGAACATGGACTCAAGTCAGAGATCAGATAAATCCAAGAACTCCTGCTGCAGTCGTTCCTGCTAAACCTGTTGTTGCCCCAGTTGTAAGACCACCAGTTATTGAACCTGTGGCACCTGTCCCGGCCCCCGTTACTCCTGCTGTTGCAAGAGTCGTATCACCAAGAGAAGCTCAAAATCTTGCAAATGAATATAGACTTGGAACTGGCGGAAAACCAAAGAACGCATCCCTCGCGAGTCAGTACTACATGCAAGCAGCTGAAGAGAACTTTAAAAAAGAGATGGTTCGTAAAAGAGGCTATAACGAGGGTTCAAAATATCTTGATGATAGAAATATTAGTTCTGCATTGTCTGAAAGCTTATCCAGTGATGGAGCTGTCGCACTTAAAATGATCGAGAGACTTGCCACTGAAACTAAAGGTGGCCATGGTCTGAATGAGTTTATCAATGAAATGCATGAGCTGAATGCTTACAGTCATAAAGATCCTAATGCTCGAGCTAACATGATGAAGTTAATAAACAGCATCGAGCAAAATTACAAAGATAAGCTTTATAGTCCTCAGCAAAGTATGATGAGATCGTGGCGTTCTTCAAACGACTTGTAATCTTAATAAATAATTAAATTATAATTTCAGGTTCGTGACCTCATTATCTCTGGCGTCAGAGGAGGACACATGAAACCCATTTATCTTGTTCACCTTGGTCTCATCTTAGCTATCGGTTTACTCGCAACATTTCTTCCCGAAGTTCCCCAGGCAAAAACTGGTGGGCCGATTAATCCAGGCGATACGGCCTGGTTATTAACAGCTTCTGGACTTGTGCTCTTGATGACTCCCGGACTTTCATTCTTCTACGGGGGAATGGTACGCAAAAAGAACATGATCTCCACGATGCTCCAGTCAATGGTTGCACTCGGTGTGATCTCAGTAACGTGGGTTGCATTCGGATTCTCACTTTGTTTTGGCGAATCTATCGGAGGTATCATTGGTAATCCGATGACTTTCTTTATGTATCGTGGAGTAGGGATGTCGACTCATCCTGATTTCTCTCCAACGATTCCCTTTATGCTTTTCTCCCTCTTCCAATTGAAGTTTGCGATCATCACACCTGCACTTATCTCAGGTGCATTTGCTGAACGCGTGAAGTTTTCTTCCTATTTAATTTTCATGTTTCTCTTTTCCATTTTCATCTACGCTCCTCTGGCCCACATGACTTGGCATCCGGATGGTTTACTACGTGGATGGGGTGTCCTTGATTTTGCCGGAGGTACAGTTGTTCACATCTCTGCCGGGATGGCCGCATTGGCCGGATCCATTTATCTTGGACCTCGCAAAGAAAGACTTCATGAAGCTGGAAATATCCCATATGTGATTCTTGGCACTGGTCTTTTATGGTTTGGTTGGTTTGGATTCAATGCTGGATCATCTCTGGGCGCAAATGAAACTGCCACTCTCGCGTTCTTAAATACGAACACTGCATCTGCTGTAGCGATGCTTACGTGGATGTTTCTTGAATGCCTTCAAGGTAAAAAGGCATCAGCGCTTGGAGCATGTATCGGAGCAGTTGTTGGTCTTGTTGCCATCACTCCGGCAGCTGGATTCGTGAGCATTGGATCAGCAGTTCTCATCGGATTTGTAACTTCACTTGCTTCAAGTTTTGCACTTTCACTTAAATCGAAAACGGAAATCGATGACACTCTTGATGTATTTCCATGTCATGGACTGGGAGGGATCATTGGAATGATTCTGACTGGTGTTTTTGCCAAGGATGTTGGTTTGATCGCGGGAGAAACAAAAACTTTCTACAATCACCTCATCGCTCTGCTGCTCGTGATGACATATTGTTTTGTGGCTTCGTTTGCTCTTTACTGGATTTCGAATTTCACTCGTCCAATCAGGGTGAGTGAAGAGGATGAATCGTTAGGACTAGATCTCTCGCAACACGGTGAACATATCTAAAAAAAGAAGGGGCCCTAAAGGCCCCTTTTTATTTCTACTTAACGTCGCAAGTATAAGTCTGGATCCAACCACGGAAAGTTCCCGGAACTGATTTACCTTTAATCGTAATAACAGTTTTTTCCGGAGACGGAGTGTCGATGTTTCTCTTGTTGCCAGTGATTGTATACGTGTTACATCCTGGACAACGAGCAACCAATTTCTTGATTTCGATGTTTACCATGTCAACATCTGCTCTCTGAAGACAGTCAGCTACCTGACCGTGAGTGAGAACGTTGAACATTTCAACAGCTTCCGGGCCCATCTTACTTTGAGAGAAGGCTTGAGCTGATAAAGTCATAAGTGCAGCTACTAGGATTAATTTCATAAGTACTCCTGATTAAATTAAATAAGCTCCGGCTTTATAGAAGAAACTCAAGATTTACGCCCTACTGGTGTAAAAATTACACCACTTACTCACAAAATCCTGACACTTACTCAAATGGGGTTGTTTTCAAAAGTGAATTGTTGTTTAACCTTCTGTAGTTTCATCAACAAAGGTAGGAACCCCATGATGTCTAAAAAAGCACTTCTCGTGCTCGCTCTTCCTCTTTCAATTACTGCAGCTTTTGCTCGTGTTCAACAGATCCCTCAAGCGGAACTTGACCTCAAGCTTATCAATGCTAACCAATCAAGATACGTGCTTAAGAATGCTAAAGGGACAATCCTTTCAGCTTCATCTTTCTTAGCGGTTCGTCCTGAGAACTGGTTCAACCTTTCTCCGGCAGATGGTGCAGAAGGCGTTAGATCTGAAGAAACTTATAAAACTTTCGGTATGCCTCAGTCTGAGGACATTATCGTTGCAGTTATCGATTCAGGCGTTGACGTTAACCACGATGATCTTCAGGGTAAAATCTGGATCAACGAAGGTGAAGTTGCGAATGATGGTGTTGATAACGATGGTAACGGATATATTGATGACGTTTTCGGTTGGAACTTCATCGGTGGCGCTAACGGTATGGCGACAATTGAAGCAGATGCTTCTCTTAAAAACGGAATTCGTCTGATCAAAGGTAATCCTGCTGCTCAGATCGATGCTGATACTCTCGAAATCACTCGTGAACTCGTTCGTATGAAGCAGATGAAAACTAGCTTGTCTAACGTTGGCCGTGAACTTAGTGAAGCTGATGCTGCTTACCTTGCTGAGCTTGAAGCTGAAGTAGGTGCTGCAGTTGAAGAAGCTAAGCAAGTTGTTACAACTTACTCTGCTCGTTTAAAAACTTATAAAGCTGCTGAAGCAGTTCTAAAATCTGCCGGTGTATCAACGATGTCTCTTGAAGCAATTCGTGCTCTTGAATCATCAGATCCAGCAGTTCTTGAAGCTAAAAAAACAATGATCCAGCTTCTTTCTTCTAACCTTACTGAAGCTCGTATCAACCGCATTCTTGATTCTTATTCTGACCAACTTCAGTATTACTACAATGAAAACTTCAACCCACGTTCAATCGTAGGCGATAAGTATTATGACTTTGAAACTAAGAACTACGGAAACAACGATGTTATCGGTCCAGATTCTGGTCACGGTACTCACGTAGCAGGTATCATCGCTGCTACTCGTGATAATGCTCTTGGTATCAAGGGTGTTGCTACGAATGTTAAAATCATGGCAGTAAGAGTTGTTCCAAACGGTGATGAGCGCGATAAAGACGTTGCTTTCGGTATTCGTTACGCTGTTGATAACGGCGCTAAAATCATCAACATGAGTTTTGGTAAAGCATTCTCTCCATTCAAAACTAAGATCGTTGATGCTGCTGTAAAATATGCTGAATCAAAAGGTGTACTTCTTGTTCACGCTGCTGGTAACTCTAACCAGAATAACGATACTGCTAGAAACTTCCCTAACCGTCGTATCAATGGTGGTGAGGCTTCTAACTGGCTTGAGATCGGTGCATCTTCTTTTGAAAAAGGCGCATCTCTTCCAGCTACATTCTCTAACTATGGTAAGAAGTCTGTTGATATCTTCGCTCCAGGTGTAGATATCCTTTCAACTGTTCCTGATAACAAGTATGACACGTTCTCTGGTACATCGATGGCCTCTCCAGCTGCTGCTGGTGTAGCTGCTCTTCTTCTTTCATACGACTCATCAATGGACGCTGAAGCAGTTAAATCTCTTATGATCGATACTTCTCGCCGTTACCCGAAACTCAAAGTGAACCTTCCGGGAACTCAGGAGAAAGTCCTCTTCTCATCACTTTCACTTTACGGTTCAATCGCGGACGTGTTCGAAGCCACTAAGTCTTTGAAATAATTAGCTCAAATTTGATACTAAGAAGGCCCCGAAAGGGGCCTTTTTTCTTTATATTAAGTCATGTTTTACATTTCCTGACCGATAAGGTCAGTAATGAGACCTTTCCTCATCGCCCTCATTTTAGTCATGACTGGTTGTGCTTCCGCACCTGAGAAGCCTGTCCGTAAAATCGCGTCTGTTAAAGAGACCCCCGTTTACGATCATAAAAAAAGCCAGGTTCAGATTTTTCCGGCCGTCTCGGCGGATGATTCCATTTGGTACTACTTTTATGTAGAGACGAGAAATTCAAAGGGTGGATACATTCACGTTGACCTAAAAGATATCGAGGTGAGGACACACAAAGGTAAAAAAATTCCTTTCAGATTCGAGCAGGTTTTAGGTGGAAGATACTATATTACGCTCGAGAAAACGTCAGATTTCAGTTCAGCAGAACTTGATGTGCTAGTGAAGGGAGTGCCGCTTAAAGAGCAGTTTAAGCTCAGCATGAGGCACCCAGATAAATCTAAATCAACGATCAAAATTGTGAAAAATGAGCAGAACAAATTAACGTTTCAATTACGTCTTGCTGATAAATTGAACCAGCCAGTAGAGATCGCCGACAAACCTGAAATCATTCTTGAGGGAATCGGAAATATTGAAGATCTCAAGCACGTTTCAGAGGGAACTTGGGAATTTTCGATCATTTATCCCGATGAGAATCAAATTATGTATTTCTCAGTCAGGGCCATGGGTGTTTACCTCTCAAATATCTATCGATATCAACACGTTGAGAAATAATTCCATTCACCTCTCTAAAGTAGATTTTCTTCCCGACAGAGGGTAAGATGGGTCGACTATTTAAGAGGAATTACTATGCGCACAAACATCTCAGAAAACGAGGCTACGGCAGTGAATTCGAAATCAAATCCGGCTTATAACAAAAAGCTCGATCTCATCAAAAAACACAAGCTCACAAAAGCTGATCTTACGTGGTTTTTGAAGAACGTTTATCTTTCAAGAAAAACTGACGACGCTGAAATCACAATGAAGAAACAGAACAAAGCTTTCTTCCAGATTTCTGGTGCTGGTCACGAAGGTATTCTTTCAGCTACAGCAAAAGTTCTTAAACCAAAACACGATTACTTCATTCCTTACTACCGTGACCGCGCTCTTTGCATCGGTCTTGGTGTAACTCCATATGAAATGCTTTGTCAGGCAAACGGGAACACTGGTGATACAGCTTCTCACGGCCGTCAGATGCCAGCTCACTGGGGTAACGTAAAACTTAACATCGTTTCTAAATCATCTTGTACTGGAACTCAGTTCCTTCAAGCGTGTGGTGTTGCTGAAGCTGGTCTTCACTTGAAGAAAGTTAAGCTGAAAGATTCTCCGGTTTATCATGATC
>JBEIQF010000095.1:0-10587 GCA_040376635.1 Halobacteriovoraceae bacterium | reverse complement strand
GTTGAACACATGGGCCATGTTCCCATGACTCATGGAGTGGACTTTAATCCTCATCTGAACATCACAACTTCAAAAATGGCAGGTTCAATGGGACTTACTGCTGAACTTCTTGGCCGCATGAATGGTGTGACAAGATTAATGCAGGATGAATTCGCTGCCCGCTCTCACGCAAAAGCTTTTGAAGCGACTCAGAAAGGCAGATTTAAAGATGAGATCGTCGCCACTGCTGGCCACGATGACTTAGGTGTTCCTTCAATGATCACAACTGATGAAGTGATTCGTCCGGAAACAACTGTTGAAGGTCTCGGAAAACTTCCAGCAGTATTCGATCCAAAAAACGGTACAGTGACTGCAGGTAACTCTTCTGCTCTATCAGACGGTGCTGCTGCTGTGATCATCATGTCTGAAGAAAAAGCGAAAGCTCTTGGTCTTAAACCAATGGCGAGAATCGTTTCTATGGCCTCAACAGGTTGTGAACCTTCAATTATGGGTTATGGTCCAGTAGCGTCTTCGAGAAAGGCTCTCGAGCGCGCGGGTCTTAAAATGGATCAGATGGATATCGTCGAACTTAACGAGGCCTTTGCTGCTCAATCGATTCCGGTTTTGAAAGACCTCGGCCTTCTTGACCAGGTTGATAAGAAAGTAAACCTAAACGGTGGGGCAATTGCTCTTGGCCACCCTCTTGGCTGCTCTGGGGCACGTATCACTGGAACGCTTGCGCATCAACTTAGACAAAACAACAAGAAGTACGGCCTTGCTACGATGTGTATCGGTCTCGGACAGGGTGTTGCTACTGTCATCGAAAATTTAAACTAAATTTCCCACATTTCTCATCGAGAGGGGCCTACTTAAGGCCCCTTTTTGCTTTAAGATTGTCTTAATGGCATTCTTGAAGAAACCAAAACACAACACGCTCTTTTACGGTTGGCCCGTCCTCCTGGTCGGTACACTCATCACTATGGCGTTCACCTATTACTCTTACGTGAGCGTTGTTAATGAAAATCACCTGAGATTAGATTACGATTCAGATGAAATTGTGAAGCAGATTGAATACAAGATGAATCAATATGAAGAACTTCTTCTTCAGACTCGGGGATTTTTTCGAAGCTCAGATGTAGTCACACGTAAAGAATTTGCACGTTATGTTGAAAATCTCAACATGAGACAAAGGCATCCGGAAATTCAGGCCATCGGATTTGGGATAAGAGTTAAAACTTCAGAAATACCCGCGCATTTAAAAGAGATGCGCAAAACTATTCCAAGCTACACCATCTGGCCTGAAACTCTTCATGAAGAAAAATATCCCCTCGTTTATCTCGAACCATTTGATGAGATAAATCAGAAGGTACTTGGGTATGATTCGTATTCAGAAAGACATCGTCGTGACGCCATTTTAAGGGCATTCGAGACGGACGGAACAACGATCACAAGCAAAGTCTTTCTCGCTCAGGATGACATCAGATTCCCTCACCCGGGACTTGTCCTTTATCTACCTTTTATTAAAACAGCTCCCGAATATTTTTACATCGCCTTCAGAGCAGAAACTCTTTTTAAGACCATTTTCAACGGCAAAGAACTTCCACTGGATGTAGAAATCTTCACGGGAACATCTCCGGACCCGGACTCACTCATTTATAATCATGACGGGAAATTTCATAAAAATGATCGCTACACTTCCTTAAAAACGATTCAACTTTACGGACAAAAATTCCTGATTAAATTTCAACCGACTGCCTTGACGAAAAATAAGTCTGTCTACAAAGCACCCGGCATCGTTTTTGTCATCGGGATGGCATTTGCCCTTCTTATTTTTAGAATCTTTGGCCTTACTAAAAAATCCCAGATTGAACTGAGTGAGGCACTTGAATCAAGAGATGAATTTATTTCCATCGCCTCTCATGAATTGAAGACACCACTCACAGCAATCAAACTTCATACACAGATGGTAAAACGGAATGCCTCGAAGATTGAAGATCCAGAGGCCAGAAAAAAACTCTATGTAGATCATATTGATCACACTGAGATTCTTTCCCAAAGACTTGAGCGACTCGTTGATGACATGCTCGACATTTCAAGGATCAAGACAGGAAGACTCTCTATTTTCAAAGAACTCGTCGATATGAATAAGATTCTTGATGAAGCTATCACGAGACTTAAAGATCAGTTCAGAGTCATCCCTGAAGCTAAACCCTCCGTGAACTATGGGATCAATACAACGGGTATCTGGGACAAACATCGGATTGACCAGGTCATCACAAACCTTCTCACAAATGCGATTAAATACGGTGAAGGCAAAGCAATAGAAGTCACAACATCCTCTACGCCAACTACGGTGAAGATTAGTGTAAAAGATCACGGCATCGGGATTGCTCCAGAATTCCACGACAAGATTTTTGATCGCTTTGAAAGAGCAGGAATTAATTCAAAAGGCATAAGTGGATTAGGACTAGGTCTTTATATCACTCATCAGATTGTGCAAATTCATGGCGGGACAATTTCTGTCGAGAGTAGGCCTGGTGAAGGGTCTACGTTTATTGTGGAATTGCCGAAGACATGCTGAAATAAAAACGCCCATCATCTTGATGGGCGCCCAAAACCTTTGAACTTTTTTTCGAACCGATCAGAGCTCGCAGCTAGTTCTCAGAATAACACGTGAGTTGCTTAGGAATGACATTTGTCTGATGATGTGTGTGCCCTGGTCAACATAACCCTTCCACATCCATGTACCAATCAGGCCTTCACCATCGCTAAGCTTGTCCATCTCGTATGAACCAGAAGCTGTCATGATAAGAAGACGAGAGCCGCGAAGAGCGAAGCGGTAAACTTCACCATTCTTCACTGATGTTGAACAAGAAATACGGCGACCTTGTGAGAATGCCGATTTGTCCTGAGTGAATTTAATTTCAGAACCATCAATCACTACAGGTGCATCTACCATTGTTTCAAGAAGATCTACGCCAAGTCCATCAGCGCCGTTAATCTGCTCACACTGAACAGAGCGACCATTCAATTCACAAACTCCTCTTTTAGAAGAAGAGCCACTGCTTCCACCGTCTTTACCGCAGGAAACAGAAAGTATGATGATAGCTAATAGGGAAACAAGTTTCATATTCACTCCTTGTATTAAAAACTGGAAGGAAACTATCAGGAAATAATAAAAAGACATCATGTAAAATACTTACTTTTTTCACTCTGTAGCAGTGGCATTTTGCTCTTCATGCAAAGCAAACATTGCGATTGAAAAATAATTTTTGAACGCTCATTTTTAAAATGAGATTTTCTTGTGCGCGTGATGTTCCTGATTTTTTTTTGCATGTGAAAACAGATTTAACTTTTTTGTCTTATGCCTAGACAGAGGTTCATTCACACGAATCCACTAGACAAACTCAAGGACGACATGTTTCATATATCAAACAAAAAATTCAATTCTCTCTTAAGGTCTGACGCCATGAATAAATACATCGTAGTTTTACTGGTCTTGCCACTTTTGGCCCAAGGAATTTTTGCTGCTGATGAAGAACTTGCTGCAATTGAAGTTGCAACTGAAAGCGAAAATCAATCTGCTCTTGGTGAGGCACCTGTATGGGAAGAATCACGTGGAACACAAATTCTCACAGGTAAAAAAAATACAGTCACGAAGCTGAAAGAAATTCCTCAGATTCAAACGAACAACTATCGACAGGCAACTGCGAAGACTCCTGGTCTTTTGATTTCTGAAACTCCTAACGAATCATCAGCGGGTATCACTTCTCGTGGTCTTGGTGATCCGCACGAATCACAAAACATTCTTCTGCTTCAGGACGGACTTCCAGTTGCAACAGATATGTACGGTTACCCTGCAACTTACTACTCACCTGCTCTGGCGATGATGGATTCCATGCAATTCATTCGTGGCGGTGGTTCACTTCAATACGGACCTCAACCTGGTGGAGTTTTAAATTTCATCTCTAACCCACTTTATCAAGGCCAGAAGCTGTCCGGTAAAGCAGGTGTGACTTACGGTTCAAATAATCTCATCAACACCAATGACGCCATTTACGGCTCTTCTGGTGATCATGCTTACGGAGTTGAATACTTCCGCCGTCAGGGTGATGGACTGCAGAGAGAGAATTCAGATTTTGAAGCTGATTATCTTCAGATTCGTGATCATATTTTTAAAGGTAAGAATATCTACAAGTTCTCGCTTAATGGCTACAACTCGGAACACGGCTTCCCAGGTGGATTTGCAAAATCAAAAGGCCCCAATTTCAACACATACGGTGATGATATTGGTAAAGCGACGACAAAATATGACCGTTTGAGAGTGTCTCGCGCTCAGCTCGCTCTTGGAGTTGAATCTCGTCTAGATGACTCTTCAAAACTTCACCTGACTCTTTGGGGAGTTGCTTACCGTCGTTATTCAAAAACTCAAGCTGGCGGACCTTTCGGCCAGTTTCCAACTGGAACGACAAACACAATTCAGAATCAGCACTTCTATACGTTCAATGGTGAGGCCCGTTATTCTAAGAATTGGGGTCTTCATACTTTGTCAGCTGGTTACATGACTTATAACCTGAACTCTCCGTTTGTTCAGGAAACAGGTAAATCAGTTGACTCAAATCACGGTCCGGTTTCAAGACGCCTTGATCGTCAGACGATCGTAAACTCTTTCTTCGCTGAAAACAGATTCGCTTTTGGAAAACTCATGGTGACTCCAGGTGTACGTGTGGAGAATATTCGTCAAACGATTGATGAGAGAAAAAACACATCGACGGCCGTTGATCGTAAAGAAGATATTACAGAGAACGTTCCTCTCTTTGGCCTTGGGATGTCTTACTTTGTGAATGATGAATCTCAGGTGTATGCAAACGTATCTGAGGCCTATAAGCCGGTTACATTCGCAGAAGCAGTTCCAGTGACAAGTGGTGTAGCAACCATTTCTGAAGATATCAAACCTTCTGAAACGATTACTTACGAGTTAGGTTACCGCGGACAAAATTCAAAATTTAACTGGGATGTTTCGGCCTTCTTTATTCGATTCGAAAACAAAGCGGGCCAGGTTGGAAATAACTTCCAGAACACAGGTGCTGCCACTAACAAAGGGATCGACCTCGCTGGTGAATATAAACTGAGCAAAGAGTTTAACTTCTATGCGAACATGGAAATCCTCGATGCGAAATTCACTCGTGGCCCTCTTAAGGATGGTACACCTCAATACTCTCCAAAAACAACAACTCGTGCTGGTGTGATTTATCACAAGAACGATGATCTCAAAGTTGCACTTCTCGGCACCATGGTTGGCCGTCACTACGGTAACGATTCAAACGGCCGCGGTACTGTGACAAACAACGATTATGAAATTCCTTTCTACACTGTGTGGGATTTAACGACAGACTACACATTCAAGCACAACTGGATGCTTTCAGCTGGTATCAATAACATTCTTGATCGTGATTATTATTCTAAGATTCGCGCTGGTGGTGTTTACTGGAACCAGAAGAGAAATTACTACGCAGGATTAACTTATAAATTTTAAAAGAGTAGGGGCCCGATGAGGCCCCTTTTTAATTCTGCTATTGAACAAAGTCATCATCATTATCTAAATCGAAATCATCTGCACCATCGGCATCGTGATACTCTTCATTATCAGTATTAGCTTCGTCAAATGAATATGAATCATCCTGAAGTGATGCATCTTCGTTTTCTCTTACTTCCTTATCAGACTTACTCATAAGATTCTTACTGTAAGTAGAACCATCTTGTTCTTCGGCATCTGAAGTAACACCTTTTGAAAGTTTGTCTTGATTGTTGCTAATCGCCTGTTTAAGTTTTCCGTCGGCATGATCATTAAAAGAAGTATTTTCCTGATTGTTTTGATTCGCCATAAATCCCCCTATGGTTTGAATTGCATAGTGATAGAGGGAGCATGATTTGTGCCAGATTTAAAAGTTTGATTCTGCGTGAATTAAAGAAGTGAGTGAGGTATTTCACCTCACTCACTGTAGGGATTATTCGTATTTTTTCCCAAGCTCTTCGATAAGGTAACCGATAGCGTATGGTACTGAAGAATCACGACTGACAGAGTATGAACTAGCGTGACCAAATCCTAGTTTGTGTGTCCACTCGTGAAATACATTCCCCGCCACTTCTGCAGGAGTATAAGGATTAAAGAACTTCGTGTTCATGTGAATAAGAAGAACATCCGGAGTTGTGTATCCCACTGTGCTCGTCCATGAATAATAAAGTTTAAGCTCAAGATCCATTTGGTGATCGACTTCAGGAAGAAGATCTTCTTTACCATCAAGTAGGGCCTGATAAACTTGTTCGTTCGTCATGCCGTTGTTATCAACAAATTGTTTTTTGCCGTTGTACGTGTAATTTAAAACTTTGTTTCTGAACTCACTACTCGCTACAACTTTCTTGATAATCTCAACCGCTTTCAACACCTTTGCTTCCTGAGCAGCATCGAAGTTATGAAAATGAATGTTCGCATCAAAGAGTAATGCTTCGCCTGGAACATCTGGATCAGGAGTCGGATCTGGATCTGGTGTTGGATCTGGATCAGGCGTTGGATCAGGTGTCGGACATGAAGAACTACCTGTTTCAGGACTTTCGGCCTTTTGAACAGTATCTTGAGTCTGGCAGTCTGGATTTTGATTACAAGAGATGAAAAGAGAAGTGAGTGCTATGAGTAGCAATAGCTTCGTCATTGATACCTTCCTTGGTTTCGACAAAGAGACGATCCATCCTGGACCGCCGATAATGTCTACAATGCAAGTCTTAGTACCAATTATGCCCCTACACTGAGGGCCGCATCAAGTCGGCAAAATAGTTTGTCTATTTTCATCGGACCACTTTTGCGCTTAGAAGCAATAAAAGCCGTTGTGACACTCTTAGTGGAGTCACAACGTTTCAAATCAGTGTCGTGTTGAGCTCGGCAAAAATGTTCAGATTATAACGAACGTCTCGGCTTAATAAGGATGTTTCCGAAGAACACACCTACTACGAGTGCCATCACGAGAGTCACCATCGTAAAGGCCGTATCGATCCCTCCGACGATGTTCTTTTCAAAGAGTGAACTCATTCCGCGATAGCCAACCGATCCTGGAACCAGAAGGATAATTCCTGGCCACTGGAAGATCGAAGATGGTTTATCTTTTAGTCGGGCAAAGATGTTACTCATGGCACCTACGCATGCTCCTCCGAAGAACATACCAAGCTCAGGACCTAAGTATTGAGAGCCGACTTTTGAACAAGTGTAGCCATAAACGCCGGCCAGAGTGACCCACTTCCAGTCAGAACGATTAGCTTTGAAGTTAATGACTGACATGAATGAAGTCACCGGCAAAGTCACATACGCAACCCAAACCGGGATTTTATCAAACTCAATAACAAGTGGATTGTAATGAAACCATGATGCTATTTTACTTCCGATAAAAACTCCGAAAGTAAGCTTCAGGAGAATCATGACACCACCAACGAGACGGGCAGTTCCCGAAACGAGGTTGTTCGTTGCAATTTCTGCAATAGCGATTGTGATAAAAAGCCCAGGCATGAAAATGATGAGAGAAGAAAGAATGATCACACCAACGTTGAGTTCTGGAACAAGTTTTGCCATCAAATAAGTAGCAAGTGATGCCACTACAGCGACGATAGCTTCAAAGAGCTGCCTGACGAGTCCTACCGGTTTTACGATAGACATGAGTCCTAGTAAGCAACCAACAATCATCGCAGCAACTAAATCACCCCAGGAACCGCCGAAGAGAACCATGAATCCTGCTGTTGAAAACAGGAAGTACGCCATGTGGACGCGTTTACCATAAGGATCGGGAGATTCGAGGATCTCATCAAGTTGATGATAGCCTTCCTCATAAGACAGTTTATTTTCAATGACAGCACGTGAAACTGTATCAATATCAGAAAGTTTTCCGAGATTCACACCCATCGGCTCAACACGTTCAATTTTTGTGAGCTCGTCTTCACCTTTCGTGAATCCGGCAACGATAGAGGTTGGGAGAGAAAGAAACTGGCCGCGGATTTTCCAAAGCTGACACATGTCCTGCATGGTTGCTTCAAGCGTATGCGCCGGAGCTCCTGCTGAATGCAAGGCCTTGCCAAAACGAAGGATGAATTTTACCTGGCGCTTAAAAATATCTTCCATTACCACGTCTTCTTAAGATCATCAGTGATACGCAGAAGAGTCATCTGTGAGAGATCTTTATAGGTTTTCATCACAGGACTTAAGAGTTCTTGCTCGATCGTGTTGAAATTTTTCATTTCTTCAGGAACTGAAATGAATACAGGGATTTTCATTTCAGATTCATAAGTTCGGTAACAAAGATTCACGCCAGGTTTCTCAGTGTCACCTGTTTTAGCGAGGCGATCATGATATTCAGAAAGCGGAAGAAGAGTTGATGCCTTGATTCTGATCGTTGCTTCTTCAGGTACAAAATCATCACTGAATTTGTCTTTATGGGCCGCAGTCCACTTAATTTCACTCATGATGATCAGGACAGCATCGAGCTTTAACTCTTTTGCAACATCATTGATGAAGTGTTTGTTGTGCTCTGACCACTTAGGGCCACCCATGAGGTCATAGGCCGGGACAAGAAGAAAAGAAACGTCTCTCATGCCACGAGGATTCACGATCGTTGTCGTCGTCGTTTTTCTTCCAGCTTCAAGATAAAAAATATCATCTGCCGAATATGTTGAACGTTTTGATTTCACAAAGTCGTCTTCAGGAAGACCATACTCATAGAACTTTTTACTTTTCTTAATATTGTGAGTTGAGACGTAATCAAGCTCAGGCGTGAGAATTTTCTCGCTCATCTCCCACATGCGAAGAAGATTTTCAGTCATAAGCTGTTTACCTTGTTCAGATAAATAGATCTGGTTTCCGCGAGCGAGACCTTCAAGAGTTGGCTGAATCTGTGTCTCGAAAACAACGATACCTACACGTTTGAGAGGTTTCTGGCCTTTACCAAACAGCGTATCAAGCTTGCCTTTGATAGGTTCACGGTGAGTGGATGAAACGACTTTAGGAGCGAGTTCAATCAGGTCTTGAGATGTATATTCACTTCGCACGTCATAAACGTAAGGCTTTTCACCGCCTTCTTTGATGGCGCCCATTGAGCAAGAAGCTAGTACGAAGAGGCCAGCGAGGAGTCGTAGCATAACAAAGATCCCTTTCTAATGGATTTAATCTCTGTCCATTCTACCTTTTCCCCATTTGATAATTCTAGTTGAAAGGATGGGTTTAAAATGATTTTACGGATAAATCCTGAGAGAGATCGCCCGTGCAGCTCAAAGTTCAACTCTCCTTCCCTACGAAGACTTAACACTTTCTGAACATAGTGCGGAAAATCATCCAGGATCATCAATTTTTTGACATCTTTCCAGTGAATGGTTCTTGGCGGAGTGAGGAGCTCAAACCGATCACCATCTGTCCATTCCATGCCGTAAGTTTCTCCGATCCAGTCATCTTTCATTACGAGATACTTTTCCTGATAGGACAAAGTGAATGGGAGAAGATCCGCTGCGCGTTCGACCATAGGCCTTGTATAGATTCGGGCATTCGGATAATGTCTTGGAGTTATGAGAGGAACCTCTTCAACCAAAGTGAGCCAGTTCTCGAGATCAATCCTCTTTATGAGGTCACCATGGGATTCAATAACGACAAGATGGAATTCATTCTTCATATCATAGAGAGATGATAAGACTCGATCAAGCACCGGGCCTGTCGGAAAATATAAGAAGTAAGTGTCTGCTTCGGGGATGTTGCAACAAAGAAGATCAGCATGAATGAACGTCGAATTCTTGAAGGCAAACTTCCTTGCCTCATTGAGCCTCGACTCTTCAAAGTCAATTCCAATCGATTGCCTGTCAGGAAAGATTTCTGCATAGAGAAGAACACTCTCCCCGGTTCCGCAACCAAGATCCAGGAATGTTCCCGTGATGTTTTTTGACTGAAAAATATTTTTTAGGTCTTCAACATCAGTTGAAAGGGCCTCTTTAGAGAGACCCTGATAAGAACCTTTGCGTTCTATGACACCTGATTCAATCGAATCATGTTCTTTTTTAAAATGTTCCCAATACGGATGCGAGGAAGACTTCATAGTTATTTTCTTTTTCAAGTCCATCGAGAACATAACTTCCACGAACCCCAATGCTGAATGGGATAAAAATTCTTACGAAATTCATTTCAAAAATGGCTTCCCATCCGGCCGATGCAGCTTTGTATGGAATCGTATAATAGCGACCGTTAAGCTCATCATAAAAAAGATTCAACGAAATTCGCTTGAAGTAAATGTATCGGGAAAGATTGTAGTCAGGATAAAAAAGCGGCATCGTGTAGTTTGCCGAGTATTTCTTCAGTTCCTGAAGGAAGATACTTCTCGTTCCGCGCGGGTAAAACACGTAGGATGAATACTGATAAAAGTTATCGCGCTGACGTTCATAAGCAAGCTGATGATAGAATGAGTGATGATGCCAGAGACCTGGAAGGAAAACTCTTCCTTCAACATTTTGGAGGCTACCTTTTTGATTATCTCCGGAAATATCCTTCCCTTCTTCAGCACGTCCCGTAAGGAAGAACGCCCATGCCGGATT
>JBEIQF010000406.1:0-2896 GCA_040376635.1 Halobacteriovoraceae bacterium | reverse complement strand
TCTCTAGTAGGCCAGAGTGCTTATGAGAAGAAGAAAATTCTTGTAACGAAAGCTCCGAATGACTACGTATATGTTTCATCAAGCCTTGGTGAGACTAAGCCGGTTAACATTATCGTTCTTCCGATCCTGTTTGAGGGTGAAGTGAAGGCCGTGATTGAACTTGCTTCAGTACATCCGTTCACTCAGAACTATCTTAACTTCCTTGATCAGCTCATGACGTCGATCGGGGTTGTACTCAACATGATCGCTTCTTCGATGAGAACGGAAGAACTTCTTCAAGAGCTTAAGAAATCGAACGCTGAACTTGAAGCACAAGCAAAAGAGCTTGAAGATAAAGCAAAACTTCTTGAGATCAAAAACCAAGAGGTGGAGCTTGCTTCTCACTCGGTTGAAGAAAAAGCTGAACAGCTTTCTCTTATCTCGAAATATAAGTCAGAGTTCCTTGCGAACATGTCTCACGAGTTACGTACTCCACTTAACTCGCTCCTTATTCTCTCAAAAATGCTTTCTGAGAATAAAGAGAACAACATGTCTCCTGAGCAGATTAAATTCTCTCAGACCATTTACTCGTCTGGTTGTGACCTCCTTGCACTTATTAACGAGATCCTGGATCTTTCGAAAGTGGAAGCTGGTAAGATGCCGATCGTTCCTCGTGACGTGAAAGTTCCTGAGATCGTGGAATACCTCGATCACTCGTTCCGTCCGGTTGCGAACCATAAAAACCTTCAGTTCAACATCGAGACTGATCCGAATATCGGTCAGTGGGTAGTGAACACAGACGTTACTCGAGTTCAGCAGATCCTGAAAAACCTTCTCTCGAACGCGTTTAAGTTCACAGAGCAGGGTAAAGTAACCCTGAAAATTGCTCAGACGAACCTGAAAGGTGAAAGAGGGCTTGTGTTTGCTGTTCAGGATACTGGTATCGGTATCCCGAAAGAGAAGCAGAACCTTATCTTCGAAGCGTTCCAGCAAGCTGATGGTACAACGAACAGAAAATATGGTGGTACAGGTCTTGGTCTGACAATTTCTCGTCAGATTGCCCGTCTCCTTGGTGGTTCAATTGAAGTTGAATCAGCTCCAGGTCAGGGTTCTACATTCACACTTCTTCTTCCTATGAAATATACATCTCAGGAAGGGGTGATTGTTGAGAAGTCTTATGAATCTGAACCAGTGATTCCTAAGCTTCCAAAGGATGCAGATTTTAACTCGAAGAAAGTTCTTCTTATCGATGATGATATGAGAAACATTTTCGCGATTACTGTGATCCTTGAGCGTCGTGGAATGGAAGTTATCTACGCAGATAACGGCAGAACAGGTATTGATAAACTTAAAGAGAATCCTGATGTGGATATGATCCTTATGGATGTCATGATGCCTGAGATGGGTGGTATTGAAGCTACTCAGGAAATCCGTAAGATGGAAGAGTTCAAGAATCTACCGATCATCACCCTTACTGCGAAAGCAATGAAAGGTGACCGTGAGAAATGTCTTGAGGCCGGGGCGACTGATTACATCACGAAGCCGGTTGATACAGATGCACTTCTATCGATCATGCATAAGTGGATTACTAACGCTAAGGTACAGAAACAGATTCAATAATGATGAATAAAGTAAATATCCTGGTAGTTGATGACCGTCCTGAAGGCATTCTTGCTGTTCAGGCGGTCCTGAACTCACCGTCATACAACATCGTCACAGCAAGCTCCGGTAACGAAGCTCTTAAACATCTATTGAAAGATGACTTCGCCGTTATCCTGATGGATGTGCAGATGCCTATCATGAACGGTTTTGAGACAGCATCTGTCGTTAAAACTCGTGAGAAGAGTAAGGATATTCCGATCATTTTCATGTCTGCGATTAACCAGGATGAACAATACGTTTACCAGGGTTACGGCGTCGGTGCGATTGATTATCTTTTAAAGCCATTTGATCCTTATATCCTTAGATCAAAGGTTGCGATTTTTGTTGATATCTACAGAAAGAATCTCCTCATTAAAGAGCAAGCAAGACAGATTCAGGAAACTGAAGCTAAAGCACATGCCCGAGAGATGGATCGTCTTGAACTTGAGAGTTTAAGAAAGTATCAGAACCTTGCCGACTCAATTCCTCAGATCGTGTTTCGACTCAAGGAAGACGGCCAGAATGATTATTTCAACAAGGTCTGGTACGAGTACACTGGTCTATCTGAGGCCAACAGTTCTGAATTCAGATGGAAGGAAGTCATTCATCCTTCAGACATTGATAAATTAACCTCGCTTCTGAAAGATTCCACTATTGTTGATGGTCTTGAATGTGAGTGTCGAATTTTAAATCTTCATGGTGTTTTCCGCTGGCATTTGATTCGCATTCAGCCTGAGCGCTTTGAGAAAAATCAGCCTCTATCTTGGTTAGGTACTGCAACAGATATCGAAGATAGAAAACAGGCCGAAGAAACTCAGCGATTCCTGGCCGAGGCCGGCGAGATGCTCGTCTCAAGTATTGATTACAGAAAAACTCTTCAATCCATTTCTAAATTGGCCGTGCCATATCTTGCTGACTGGTGTTCATTTGATATTCTTGATGGGTCAGGAAAACTTGAAAATCTGGTGATTAATCACCGTGATCCGAAACGCGTAGAACATGCAAAATTGCTTCATGATAAATATCTTTGTAATGTAGAAGGTAAAGTCGGAGCGATGTCGGTTATCAAATCCGGTCAGACTCAGGTCTTTAACTCTATAACAAACGAACTGCTTAATGATCTGGCCATTGATGATGATCAGATCCATCTCGTAAAAGAGCTTGGTGATACTGCAGCGATGATCATTCCCATGACCCTTCATGGGAAAGTTTTCGGCGCTCTTACATTTGTGAGTGCTGAATCCGGAATGAAATACGATCAGAACGCCGTTTCTAC
>JBEIQF010000176.1:0-6767 GCA_040376635.1 Halobacteriovoraceae bacterium | reverse complement strand
GGAACGTTTTGCTGTGACTGTTCGTCAGACAGTGAAAGCGTTAATCGCAGAGGTAAAGGATTTTTCAGAAATTGAGTTTGTTGAGAAAGTGGCAAAAAAGCTTCCTTCGACAGTTCTTGCAGATTTGTTCTCCATTCCGGAGAGTGACCGTGAAGAGTTCTTTAAGTGCGCCAACATCATGACTGGTTTCTTTGGTGGAGCTTCTCAATACCGTAATGAAGACGGAATCGAAGTAAATACTGCGGCCAAGTCACTTAAGACGTACTTTGAAGGTCTGGTGAAAGAGCGTCGTGGTGGCAATGGTTCGGATTACGTTTCTATATTGTTGCGTGTTCAGCCGATGATGAACATCACAGATGAAGAACTCATCTCTCAACTTATTATGATGCTTGTTGCGGGCCAGGTGACGACGACGGATCAGATTAACAACATCATGTACCTTTTAGCTGAGCGACCTGAGCTTCAGGTTGAACTGAAAAACAATCCTGAGCTCATTGGAAATGCTCTTGAAGAACTTAAACGCATTGATCCAGCCGTGACATTCATTTTCCGAGTGGCAAGAGCTGAAACTAAGCTTCAGGGTCAGCCCGTTAAACCAGGGGACGTGATCTTCATTTCAACTCATGCTGTGAACCGCGATCTTCCGGCATCTGAACTTCCGGAAGAAATTAAGCTCGAGCGTAAGGCCTCTCACTTTGCTTACGGGCACGGGTCTCACTACTGTTTAGGAGCGAAACTTGGTCGTCTGGAAATCAAATTGTTGTTTGAAGAAATCTTGGCTTCGATGCCGGTGATGAAACTTGATACGTCTAAAGAGTCAGTGAGAGATCATTACTCGTTGTCGTTTTCTGGATTCAAGGAGCTTCACCTGAAATCTTAAAAGGTGCCTGCTTACTTATGTGGGAGCAAAGCGCCATTCACGTGAATGGCGCAGCTCTTAATGATTATTTTCTTCGATAATTTTTAGATCTTAAGGTTTACTCCGATATCGGAGTCGCCATGCACAAGCAAGAAATTTCAGATGGATAGTAATTTTTCAATCCGTTCTGACATCTCACCATACGGAAGATCGGTGTAATTTCCAAGCATCAGGATCCAGATGTTTTTATCAGGGTAAAATCTCGCGTAAGTCCGGAAGCCCATCCAGGAACCGGAATGCGCGAAGACTTTTCGTTTATTGATTTCAACAACTGCCCAGCCGTAAGAATAAGTCGTGTCTTTCATTTTTGCCTTAAAGACTTTGCCCTTTGAATTATAAAGGGCCCACTTCGCGAAATCACCGATGTTGGTATAGATACCATCTTCACCGTAAGTATAGTTGCAAGAGTTTTTCTTTCTAGGCTCAAACGTCGGATAAGATCCATAACCTTTTGCTACATCCGGATAAAGTTCAGATTCAGGAGTTGTGAAGAATGAATCTTTCATGCCAAGAGGCCTGAAAATATTCTCTGTGATAAAATCCGGAAATGATTTCTTGGTTACCCGTTCAACTAACGAGGCTAGAACAAGATAGCCCGTGTTGCTGTACTCGTATTTTTCACCGGGTTTGAAGTTGAGCTTTTTTTGTTTTTCAAGCCATTTTAAAACGACATCATTAGTGACAATGCTTTTTAGTTTGTCTGCAACTTCGCAGTTACTTCCATATTCAGGAAGTCCTGATTTGTGATCGACGAGTTGAGCGACTGTGATCTTTTGAAAGTCTGCGGGTAATTCAGGAAAATATTTTCCGATGGGTTCATTGTGCTGAATGAGTCCATCTTCTTCCAGCATAAGAATCGCGGCACCAGTGAATGACTTTGTGAGGGAAGCGAGCCTGAATCTCGTCTTTTCAGAAATCTGAATTTTGTTTTTGATGTCAGCGAGACCAAATGACGAAGTATGAATAACCTTTTCATCCTGAATCACCATGAGTTGGTAGCCAGGGCCATTGTTGGTTGTGTGCTCGTGGCTTGCACATGACCCAAGGAAGAAACAGAAGATAAATAGTTTTAAGAAGTGCATATACGATATATTTTAGCATATTTGGAGATTAGGATACTTAGAAAATCTTCATTTGCTCTGCGTTCTGTAGATTTCCCAAATATATTCAAACGTCCTTCACTTGACTCAAATGTTTCTGCGATAGTCCGGGTGTCGATAGGAACATCTAACAGGGTTAAGTGATGACTTCAAAATTTTCTGTTGTAATGATTGATGATGAGATGGATTTTCTTGAATCTTATAAGACAAATCTTGAGAATGATTTCCATATTCATTCTTTCACAAATCCTCAAAATGCAATGAACTTCATGGAGAACTTTCCAGTTGATGCAGTCGTCCTGGATTATCATATTCCCGGTTCCTGCGCTCATGAGACTTTTCATGAATTGAGAACGAAAAACTTTGATCGCCCGGTCTTATTCCTGACTGGAGAATATGACATGGGTGTTAAGCTCAATAGTCTTGGTCTCGGAGTAGAGGATTATCTCAATAAGCCAATTTCGACATCGGAACTCACGGCCTATTTACTGAATAGAATCAAGGCGTATAAGAAGAGAAATCCCGGTTATATAGTCATTCAGAATCTGCGGATCAAGCTTGATGATCCTCACGTATATGTTGATAACGAACTTGTGTCCCTGTCTCCCAAAGAATTTGAAATTCTCTCCTTACTCGTGCGAAAGGTGAACAATATCGTGAGTAAAAGAGAAATCATCGAAAAGTTGTGGGTCAATGTGAAAGTGGAAGAGAATAATGTTGATACCCATCTGTCGAATTTGCGAAAAAAAATGCGTGGATTCACGGGACACATCAAAACAATAAAATATTATGGATATGTTCTAAGGGCCTAGCTTAGAGAAGATGCTGGAACATATGACTTGGAATCTTGATGATGTAGTAGAGTGCTTTTTTGAGAGCACCGACTTCCGGATGAACTTCATTACAATCTGGATCACCATTGGTATCAAGCTTGATGGAGTTATCAACTCGCTTCTGGATATTGACGACAATATCCTGAGTCAGTTCAGGAGAACCGCTGCAAAAGACGGCAAGTTCAGTATTGTAATAGCTCGATCGGTTGTCGAAGTTAAATGATCCGATCATAAATGAGTCGTTACTGAAGACCATCGACTTAGAATGAGTTCCCCATGTCGATTTTTTTACTTCTTCATCGTCAATATGTCTTTCATTCGAGTAATTACCTTTATAAACATACGCTTTGAATTCATCATAGGGCGTATAGTTCATAACCGTATCACCAAACACTGTGGATACATGGATAGCGTCAGTTGAAGCGAGCGAGTTTGTGAAGAGTTTTACCTTCGCTTTCTTGTTTTGAAGATAGTGCATGAGTTTTTCGGTCATGGTGTTTTCAAGGAAGTACGGAGTATCAAGAATCACTTCATCCTTGATCTTCTCATCCATCCATTTTGTGATTTCCTGGCGAAGAAGACGGTACTTCTGAGAGTATTCCTCTGTCTTCAGGGTTTCCTTGAAGCTCGCACCTTCACGATCAGAGGCGAAGGCAACTTCCGGGCATGTGCGCTTTTCGTATTCATTAAAATTAGTCTGGCCTGTAAGCATCATGCGCTGGAGAGTTTTAATTGTTTCGTCATCAGGTTTAAAAAGCTTTGCAGCTTCATTTTCACCCAGTTCATACCTGTAGAGTTGAGACTTGTATTCCGTTTCATTATCATCACTCGCAAGAGGATAAGGTTTCTCAGGAAGTTTTGGCTCTACAACAAGTTTTGAGTTCCAGAAGTTATCGAAGGTCTTATCCATTGATTTTACAATTTCTCCTTCGACCGTTACATCTCGATCAAGGAAATTGAATTTTTTAGAGATATCAAAATATTCATCAGCAATATTTCGCCCACCAGTAATGGCCTCTTCTCCGTCACGAACCATGAGCTTACGGTGATTTCGGAATTGGACAGATGAAGGAGAGAGAATGGATGAATTATTGTAATAACGGATATCAATTCCCTGGGCCTTGATCGCCTTGGCGAAGTTTTCAGTCATCTTCCATTGAGAAGGAGATTTATCCAGGAGGACTCGGACTTTCACACCACGCTTGGCCGCAGCTGCGAGTTCCTGCATGATGATTTTTCCGGCGGTGTCCGGATTGAAGATGAATGTTTCAAGATCAATGCTTTTCTTTGCACGTCTGATCATATCCACTCGAGCATACAAGGCGCCAAGCCCGGAGTTGATCACACGCATTTCGTGTTTTTCTTTTGAGGTCACTCTATACGGTTCAATATCTGTAGACGCAGTTTGGGCGTGAAGGACCGAAGTCATCAAACAAAGAAGTATGAGGAAAACTGGATTCATAATCTACCCAGTTTCTCTTCGGTAGAAGGGGGTGAAATCTGAAAGAGGAAGTGGATCGCTCGGATTATTTTCTAACCTCAAAGATGCCCATTTTCGTGCTTCCGATATTTCCTTTAGGTGCCCTGCCGGTTAGCGAGCCAGGAATAGCGAGAATCAGGCGGGGAATTTGTCCCAAAAACTCATTCCACTGCTGGTAGTGGTAAGCGAGGGTAAGCATTTTCCAGTGAACGATGAAATGTGGGATAGCGAGAAACTGGAGTCTTACGTGGTCTTCTTCAAGTATAGCGAGGGCATTTTCATAGTCATTCATGGGATTAGTTTAACATAAAAGAGGCCGGAATTTTCCGGCCCCGCTCAGTTATTTTAACAACTCCTTGAGAAATTCATTATAAGGATTCGTAGAAATGACTTCTTCAATATACAGATCAAATAGGCCGCATTTTTTATAATCTCTATTCTGGATCATTCTATTTTTTGCCTGTTGAAGAGATTGTGGTGGATATAAAGCAAATCCCAAATATTCTTCATTACAGATCATGGCAAGGGCCTGTTCTTCAGTCAGATCATTTTGAGTATCACTGATGTCTTCACCTTCTTCATTCTCGATTAACTCTTTAAGGTACGTTGCTTTCGGATTCTCTAGAATCACCTCATAAATATAAAGATCAAAATGCCCACATTCTTCATATTGAGGTTTCGCAGTCAAAATCTTCTTTGCGGCCTCTAGACTACGGGGAACATTTCCAACCCACTTCAGAAGATCTTCGTTACAGTTAAGTGAATCCATTTCTTCGCCAGTGTAAGTAATTTCAGAATACTCATTCTCCTCTTCAAGTGCCCGTCTGATGTTGTCAGAGTCTTTGCCGTTACATGAAACAAGAATCACAAGGGACATAAGTAACATTAGGTTTTTCATTTTTTCTCCTTCAAGTTGTTATTAAATCAAGAAGACCGCGGCCGGCACCTAACCCCAGGAGCTTGAGGCCGCGATCTTCTCAGATGCTTCTCTATATTCAAGCGGCGCGCCAATATTTTTGAAGCTTAAAAAATGGGAATTCAGTAGGTTAGAAATAGGAGGATTCACGAAACGAAAAAGAGTCTTTTCGAAATGGAAGGGCCCCAGTGGTGGGGCCTTGTGAGGTGGGAATTAGAATTTCTTAGCGAGTTCCTGGAATTTTTCGTCGATAGTTTTGCATGTAAGAGTGGCCTCTTCATGTCTCCAAGTACGTATTTCACTAACGAGTTCTTTTAATGACGATTCAGAGAGAGTGTTAATTTCAGCTAGACGACTTAACGAATCCATCAAAGATTGTTCAAGCTCAGCAAGCTTAGAGAGATTATCCTGGTATGGCCCCCAGACTGAGATCGCCTGATAGTAGCCAAACTTATTTTTATCCCAAAATCTCATCTGATCTTTGACGATCTTGTTGTATCTCTCAATTTCATTTTCACGTTGTAGGGAAAGATCGTTATAAACTCTTTTTGCGAGATTCTTTTCCATCACAGCGAGGTCCTTGATGAGAGCATCACTTTTCTCGATCATGCTTTCCTTTGATGATTCAGCATCCTTGATCATTTGATCAACATTCTTTTTGATCTCATGAAATCTCATGTACTCACCATATGATTCACGGTTGGCCACATAGTAAGAGTGAGATTCAAATTTCAGATCCAGGATCCTTCTGGTGTGAAGGATGGCCGCGTGAAGAACTTCAGCAACATCCCCTTTTAAAGAACCTGTGGTCTCGATGTATTCCTTGGTGAACACAACTTCACAAGTTTTAGGAACGTCCGGTCCTTTGTAATTCTTCTTGAAAATTCCTGCATGAGCGACTGATGTCATTAGCAGAGTAGCTGTTATAATGTATTTCATAATTATTTCCTTAAGAGCGAAAAGTTCTCAAACTTTTCCTGCACTTGTTTAGAGTATTCTTCCAGACCACCACATTTTTCGTATTCTGAGTTTTCCATGTCATCTAATGCTTCCTTGAGAGTCATAGGAGGACTTGAAAGCCAATTCAGTTCTTCTTCGAGACATTCTGAGGAGTCACCTTCATAATGATCTCTTTCCGGTTTTGAATTGTTTCCACCACCACCGCCGCCTCCGCAAGAAACCAGAGCGAGTAGCGTGAATAACAAGAATAAAGATTTCATTATAAATCCTTTTCAGTTAATGTGCCGTTCACTTTGATCTCAGAGACCTGGTCTGGAATGACTTTTGTTCTGAACTCAGACATGTTCCTGAACTCATTTAAGTAAATGGAAAGACCTTCATCTCCATCTGCACGCCAGTGAGATTCAAAAAACTTATCGAACGCCTCATTGAGATTAATAAGCTTGGAAAGTTTCTTGTCCGTTGCTTTATCCTTCAGGATGACACCGATTTGAAGGAGCTTGTGCATATCATTTGCCCAATTCTTGTTCTCTTCTTTCTTCCATGCTGAAGAGACATC